>DATMQX010000098.1:0-4271 GCA_035567055.1 Solirubrobacteraceae bacterium | reverse complement strand
CCACGGGACCTTCGTGCTGCGCGTGGACGACACCGACCTGGAGCGCAATCGCCCCGAGTACGAGCTCGTGATCTACGACGCCTTGACCTGGCTCGGCCTGGATTGGGACGAGGGCCCGGACAAAGGCGGCCCCGACGCACCGTACCGCCAGTCGCAGCGGCTTGATCTTTACAAAGAGCACGCCGCGCGCCTCCTCTCTGATGGCAAGGCGTATCGCTGCTACTGCACACGCGAGGAGCTGGACGCCGAGCGCAAGCAGGCGCAGTTGGAGAAGCGCCCCTACAAGTACTCGCGGCGCTGTCTCGGCCCGGACGCGCCCAAAGACAGAGCCGAGTTCGCGGTTCGCTTCAAGGTCCCGGGCGGCGAGGTGAAGTTCAACGACATGATCCGGGGCGAGATGAGCTTTGACTCAGACCTGATCGGCGACTTCATCATCGTCAAGTCCGACGGGTACCCGACCTACCAGTTCGCGAGCCCGGTCGACGACGCCGCCATGAAGATCTCGCACGTGATCCGCGGCGAGGAGCACCTCTCGAACACGCCTTATCAGCTGATGATCGTGGACGCCCTCGGCTATCCGCGACCGGAGGCGTACGCGCACATGCCGCTGATCCTCGCGAAGGACGGCGCCAAACTCTCGAAGCGGAAGCATCCGGAGACGAACCTCATCCTCTATCGCGAGGAGGGCTACCTGCCCGAGGCGCTGATCAACTACCTCGCGCTGCTCGGCTGGAATCCCGGCACGTCGCAGGAGATCTTCACCTTTGACGAGCTCGTACACGCCTTCTCGTTCGACCGCGTGCAGCACGCGGGCGCCCGCTTCGACTGGGAGAAGCTGAACTGGATCAACGGCGAGTACATACGCCGCCTCGACGACGAAGAACTTGCGCGAAGGCTCGAGCCCTTCCTGCCGAAGCTGGACAGCGCAACGATCCGTCGCGCGGCACCGGCGCTCAAGACGCGGATCCCCAAGCTGAAGGCGGCGGCCGAGCTGCTCGAGTACCTGTGGACCGATCCTCCGGCGCCCGAGCTCGACCCGGAAGCGGCCGAGCGCGTGCGCGCCGCGATCGCCGTCCTGGAAGACCTCCCCTGGGAGCCGGAGCCGATCCATCAGGCATTGATGGGCGTCGTCGAGAAGTCCGGCCTGGGACCGAACAAGACTTTCATGCCGATCCGCCTGGCAATGACCGGCAAGAAGATCTCGCCCCCCATCGACTACACGCTCGCGCTGCTGCCCAGGGACGTTGCGTTGTCGCGCCTGCGGCGCGTGATCGGTTGATCCGAATGACCTTTCTGACGATAGTCATCGACCTCAACCCGAACCTCTTTCGCATCGGGCCGTTCCTCATCACCTGGCACGGGGTGTTCGCGGTCCTCGGGATCCTCGCCGCGGCCCGGCTGGGCTTATGGCTCCTCGAGAAGGACGGCGTCGACACGTCGCGCAGTGCGGACGGCGTGGCGTGGATGGTCGTGCTCGGGCTGGTCGGCGCACGAGCTCTGTACGTGTGGGAGAACTTCAGGATCTTCGCCGGCGGCAATCTCCTGCGGGTTTTCGCCCTCACCGAGGGCGGTATCAGCCAGTGGGGCGGCCTGTTCGGAGCCGCGGCCGGGGCCTACGTGTGGGCCCGCCGAGCAAAGTTCTCGTACTGGAAGCTCGTCGACGCCGGCGGCGCGGCCACGATGATCGGCCTTGCCGTCGGGCGCATCGGCGACGTGATCAACGGCGAGCACCACGGCACGCCGACCAATGCGCCATGGGGAGTCGAGTACGTGAACCCGGCGACGCTCGGTGAGCCCGGCGCGGTGGTCCACCCGGAGGTCGCGTACGAGATGGTCCTCACCCTTGCGATTCTCGGGATCCTGCTTCCCTTCCACCAGCAGCTGAAAGCCCGGCTGCCGGATGGCGTGCTCGGCCTGGTCTATCTCGGCGTCTATGCGGTGGGCCGGTTCTTCCTTAGCTTTTACCGCACGGATCCCGCCGTATTTGCCGGCTTGCGGCAGGCCCAGCTGGCGTCGCTGCTCATGGTCGTGCTCGCAATGGTCGCCATCCCTCTTTTGTATCGGAGAGCTCGCTGGACGGCCAAACCTCTGGTGGCAGAGCCGGCGGTCAATGAGCCGGTGGTTGAGGAGCCTGTCGTGGCAGAGCCAGAGACTGCAGCAGTCGCTGCGCCAGCGCCGGCGACTCCGGGTCGTGCTTCAGATAAACGTGCACCTCGTCGTGCAAGGCGGCCGCCGACGCCACCTCCGCCATCCACGACTTGAACGACGCGGTCGTGTAGCCGCGCCGGAGGCGGAAATAGGCGATCGGTCCAAGGTCGAGCAGCGGAGCGCGCGGCCACTTCTCCTCGTCGGTGACCACCAGCGCTCCCCCGTGCGCGCGAATCGCGCCGTAGGTCTCTTCGCAGAACCACGATTCGTGACGGAACTCGACCGCGGCCGGGCGGTCGAGCGCCCCGAGCAGAGAGTCCAGCAGTCCGACATTCAGCTGGCGCGTCGGCGGAAACTGCAACAGGATCGGACCGAGATGCGCGCCGAGAGGCTCCAGGCGCTTGCTGAAAATGCCGGCGAGCCCGACCCTGTCGAAACCCTCAGCCGAGTAGGTCAGACCGCGCGCGGCCTTCATGCAGAATCGGAAGCCGGCCGGCGTCGCGGCTGCCCAGTTCGCCATCGCACTCTCAGGCGGAGCGCGATAGAAGCTGCCATTGAGCTCGACGCCGTTGAGACGCTCCGCGTAGTAGGCGAGCATCCGCGAGCCGGGGAGCGTGGCGGGATAGAACTTCCCCTTCCAGCCCGGGTAGCTGAAGCCGGACGTCCCGGCGTAGATCAAGAAACGGCCACCTTGTTGCGCATCACCCGCTCGTGCAGCTGGCCACATGCCGCGTCCGCCTCACGCCCGCGCGTGTCACGCACGGTGACGTTGAGGCCTTGCGCCTCGACCATGTCCCGGAAAGCCTTGATCGCCGTACGGTCGGGCGCGCGATAAGGCGTGTCCTCAACCGGGTTGAACGGGATCAGGTTCACGTGCGCCAGCTTTCGGCGCAGGAGCGAGCCGAGCTCCTTGGCGTCGCGCTCGGTGTCGTTGACGCCTGCCAGGAGGACCCATTCGTAGCTCACTCGACGTCCGGTTTTTGACGCATAGCCCTGGGCCGCGCCGACCAGGTCGCGCACCGGGTACTTCTTGTTGATCGGCACCAGCACGTCGCGGAGCTCATCACGCGCCGCGTGCAGCGAGATCGCGAGCGTCACGGGCAGCTGCTCGTCCGCAAGCTGCTGAATCCTCGGGATCAAGCCGCTGGTCGACACGACGATGCGGCGCGGGCTGATCCCGAGCAGGTCGGGGTCGGACATGCGGCGCACCGAAGCGACCACGGCGGCGTAGTTCGCCATCGGCTCGCCCATTCCCATGAAGACGACGTGCGACAGGCGCCTGTCCTCGCCGGTCAAAAGGCGGACCGCGTCCACCGCTTGCTCAACGATCTCGTGCGCCTTGAGGTTGCGGCCGAAGGGAAATTTGCCGGTCGCGCAGAAGGGGCAGCCGATGGGGCAGCCCGCCTGCGAAGAGATGCAGAGCGTGGTTCGGTCCGTGTAGCGCATGACGACCGCCTCCACCGAATGCCCGCCGTCGAGCTCGAACAGGGACTTGGTCGTGAGCGAGCGGTCGGCTTCGCTGACGGCGATCGAGCGCAGCGACGTGATCCTGAAATCTCGGTCGAGCGCCGTGCGAAGCGCCCTGGGCAGGTCATGCATGGCGTCGAACGACGCCGCACCGCGCGCCAGCCATCCCCAGACCTGCGTGCTGCGATACACAGGCACCTCGTTGGTCGCCAGCCAGGCCTCGAGCTCGGGCCGCGACAGCGAAAGGATCGGCGTCCGAAGATCAACCATGCGCGCCTACGATACCGGCGCTTCGAAAACTTCTCGACCGCCCTCGCCGGTGGATTGCACGGCGCCGTCTTCGACCAGCTTGCGCAGGTGGGCGCGCAGCGTCATCTCCGCGGCGACTGTGAGCTGGTCGTCGAGGTCTCCGTAGACGCGGCGGGTCAGGTCCTGCGCGGTGCCTCCACCGCGCCTCACCTCGGCCAGCACCTGCGCTTCGCGCTCGAGGCGGTGCGCTCTGTATTCCTGGATCTTCTCCATCGCGTCCTCGACCGGATCCCAATGGCCGGGAAAGAGGATGCGCGGCTTCAGCGCGGCCACCCTGTCGAGCGAGCGCAGGTAGGCGGCCACGTCACCTTCCGGGTAGGTGACCATCGAGCTCCCGCGCCCGAGAA
>DATMQX010000097.1:0-21671 GCA_035567055.1 Solirubrobacteraceae bacterium | reverse complement strand
CGCGCCACGTGACGGTAGATCGCGCTCGGTCTCTTCTCGCCGAATTGGGGTGGGGCCTTCACGTGTAATGCGCGGGCGCGTGCGTGAGCTGCGACCAGTTGTTCGGATCGTGCCCGAAGACCACGAGCGGTTCGGTTTCGCGGGCGAGTTCGCGGAGATGCTCGAGCGACCGGTCTGCGTTCTCGACGGAGTGGAGCGCTCGCGGCGGTGCGCGCCCTTCCCACTGGGAGAGGTTGTCCGCGGCGTCCGCCGTGAGCAGGACAGGGCCGGTCTCCTCAAGTTGAATCAACAGCGACATGTGGCCGGCCGAGTGGCCGGGTGTCTCGATCATCCGGATCGTCCCGTCGCCGAACACGTCCACTTCGCCCTCGTGCGGCCGCCAGTCGAGATCGGGCTGTTCGAAGTCCTCGCGGACGTAGCCGTGGGCGCGAGGTGGATCTGCGCTCCGTGCAGCATCCAGCTCCCTGGCGTGAACGACCACGGTCGCGTCGGGGAAGTGTCCGAGCGCGCCGGTGTGATCGATGTGCAGGTGGGTCTGTACGAGATGGCGCACCGACTGCGGCGGTATGCCAGCTTGGCGCAACTGCGCGACGCAGTGCGCCTCGGGGCCCATTCGGACGCGGAACTGATCGGCGAGCGAGCCCCAGTGTGCGCGAGCGTCACGGGCGACGGCGAGCGGGTTGCCGCCGTCGACGAGCACGTCGCCCTCAGGGTGGCGGATCAGATAAAACGGCACGGGTACCTCTACTCCGGCGACCTCAAGGGTGCCGCTGCTGAACAGGTAGAGCATCAGGCTCTCAGCCACGGCTGGATCATATGTTGCCACTGGATTTGGCTCTACCAAGCCAATTCTCGCGATTCGGTTTTCGGCGGTAAATAGTTCCGTCCGACGTTGCGACGTTCACCGGCGGGGCGGACGTCTCCGCGGTAACCGGCGCGCCGGAGGGCGTGGATCGACGCCCCCCGGACCCCCGCGATCCACGAAGGTCACGTGTAAGGGTCAACCTCCCATCACCCCGAGCAAGACCTAACCAAAATCCCGCTCTCACGGAGGACCCCGATGAGCACCAGGCCCAACGTCAACACGGTCACGTTGTCGGGCCAGCTGGCGGCCGACCCCGTTCTTCGCGGCATGCCGGACGGACGGAACGTCTGCGATCTGCGCGCCGGGTCGTGTCGCTCGTGGTCACGCTGAGGACCGTCGGGAAGAGTGTGTTAGGTTCGAGCTCGCGGAGCTACTATGCGGGCGGCGCAGCGGCCAGACGCGCCTTTTCGAGAACCTGTCTGACGACCTGCTGCGTGTCGCTGCTCGAGCGATATTGCAACATGGTCAGCTCTCCCAACTCGTCGTAAAGCACGGCACCGACGGGCTGCCGGCTACCCCGGTCAGCGAACTCTGGTGGGGTGTGATCGAACCACAGCTCACGCACGTGCGCGGCGAGCTCAACGTGGAAGGGCGCCAAGGCCTTGCCAAGGCGCAGCGCGATCAGGTACTCGCAATGCAGCATATTTACGCGGGCAAGCCGCCAAAGTCCGACAACAAGAGATACGAGCAACAGTACGCCGGCTACGACGAACACCCAGGTGGTCGCACCTTGGGAAACGAGCGTCGCCACCGCAACGGCAGCCGGAGCGAAGGCAAGCTGGAGCGCGGAAAGTCCGCGTGTGTGCCTCCAGTCATATATCTTCGCGATCTGGGCATCGACATCGACAGGCTTATCGAACGTCGCGACGACGTCGAGGATCTCCCCCACCCTCACGGGTCCCGCGAGCCGCGTGCGCAGCTCGCTTGGGCCAGAGCGTTTGACCGCCTTCACCGACTCGTCGGGTTGCAGGGTGCGAGACCGCACTTCATGAGAGCCACCGCCGCAGCGTACGCGTCTGGCGGGACGGAGCCCGGAGGAGCCTGAAATGGACGTGCAGACAGCGGGGCGTCCTCCTGCGCGACGTTATCGTTTCGGCAGCGCGATGTGAAGGTGCGTGAGGGCTGCGAGGCGGTCGGGGAGTGTGGCGCCGCCTTCGATGAGCAGCCACGCGTTTCCGTGACGGCGGGCTAGGAGCTTTTGTAGTGGCGCGATCTCGCCGAAGTCGCCCGGATGTCCCGGGATGGGTGTCATGCCGGGTATCGCCACCGGTGGACTCGCTCCTGGGTGGAGGGCGTCGAGGAGGATGCTGACGCGGAGTGGCCAGGTGCGCTTTTCGTAGTAGCCGCTCGCACATGGGAGCAGCCCTCGGTCGACGATCCCTGGAGTCGAGGTGAGATGGGTCAGGACGGCACCTTGCTTTTCTTCCAGGCCCGGCACGCCGCGGACGGTGATCCGGCAAAGACCGCGCCGCGGTCGGCTCGGTGAGTTCCAGAAACGGACGTTCCTGTCTCCTTCCCTGCGCTGCGTCGATGTCTGTGGTGTTTCGATTCGGCTGCCGTGTTCGTCGAGCGGGATGAACCTGGGAGGCGCGAGGAGACGTGACGCGAAGAGTTCGCCCGGCGCTTCGACTGCGACAGCGCGCAGGCCGCCCGGGAGGTTCGGCTGAGTCCTCGTCGGGATTGGCGTTTCGCCGTCGATCGAGACCGCTCTCACCCGTTCGAGCGTTACCGCGTAACCGTACGTGACCGGTGGCGGCGAGGATCCGCCCCAGCTTTCCGCGATGATCGGGTTGGCTTCAGTTACCTCTGCGCCGCAGTCGAACCCGCCGCCGTTGGAGTGCCTGTCGCCGATGCACCATCCGGCTTCACCGACGCTCATCGGAGGCAGCAGCCCGACCTCCCAGCCGCCGGACGCTGGCACGAAGCGAACGCGCGACGGTGCCCCCGTCGCCACCGCAACCGCGACCGAGCTGGCCGTGACGGCCAGTGCGACAACAACAACTCGCTGTCGAACCCCCCACATAGGAGCAAGCTAATCAGTTCGCGGTTTGTCGCGTCGTTGGCCTACTGGCGGCAGGCCCGCCCGCTCGCAGCTCGGTCGAGACCGTGTTGGGTGGTGAGTGCCGGATGCTGTCCGGGTGGCGTGCGCAACATTCGGTCGTGCGAAGCGTTTAAGGGGCATGGAGAGCGGGGGGCCGCCGTCGGTGCTTAGGGGTTTGAGTATCTGGCGGCGTGCGGGTGGCGTCTGGTTGGCCGGTGCGCTTGCGCTGCTGGTCATGGCCCTTAGTGCTCGGGATGCGGCGGCGGCCTGGTCTGGTCCGGTTCGTGTTCGTGGCCACAACGACTTCGAGAACGCGGTGCTGGCGTTCGACCCGGCCGGCGCTCCGTGGGTGGCGTGGGTTGGGCTTGGCAATGGCGACCGTCCGGGGGGCGTATACGTGGCTCGCCTGGACGGCCGTCACCGGCTCGCTGCGATCCGTCTGGTGCCAGGCACCCGGTCGGAGATCATCGAAGATGCTCCCTCGTTTGCCATCGACCCGTCCGGGTTCGGCGTCGTGGCCTGGAAATACGTCACCGAATACGGTGTCGGAGAGCCGCGAGGCGCCGCAGCCGCGATGTGGCGCCTCGGCGCAGGGCCCAGGCGCATACAGCTGATCGGCGAGGCTTCTAACGAAATCGAAACGCCATCGGTTGCGACGAGCTCGTATGGGACGACGGTCGTCCTTTACGGCGATCGGGTACCGACTCCCGCGCGCGACGGCGGTTACGTGACACGCTTCCACGCCGTCCGTTTCCGCGCCGGCCTTCTTCTCGACCGCCGGCCGCTTGCCAACATCGCGACACCGGGCGAATTACCAGAGGGCTTCACGTCATCCGTCTCGCCCCTGTCTGATGGCGGGTTCGATGCGGTACTTGGTCTGTCAAACCTCGTCGTCTCAGGTGCCGGGCAGTCGGGAGTCGACGGCACGCGTGCCGGCTCCTCCGGCGTCTTCGGTCCAGCCACATTCGCGCGTCTGCCGGCTGCGGTGACTCCGATCGACATCAACGGTGTCCGGCAGGTCTTCACCGACCAGCACGCCAACGAACTCGTCTTGTGGCTGGCGGAAGGGACCGGCCCGCCGTACAGCAACTTGTATGTGAGTTCGCGCATCCACCGCGGGGTGTTTGGGGCCTTTCAGCTGATCGGCCGGTCCGATTTCACGAACACCCCTGCCGTGGCGACTGGTGCCGCCGGCCGGTTCACGATCGGCTTAGAACAAGAACACAGGCTCCTGGTCGCGGCGGGACGGTTCGGTGGCCCGGCCACCGCGCCGCTGCTGCTTGCCTCCGCGGCCCGGATCGGCGGGCTGCGCCTAGCTGTCACAAGCCGCGGCGAAACAATCGCCACCTGGTGGGTCGAAAAGCGACCCGGCGAATCGATGATTCAGGCGGCGGTCAGCCGCGACGGCCTGCGATTCGACAGGCCGCGGACGCTGTTCCAAATACCGCGTCCGCAGCTGAGCTGCGGACGCGCTCAACCGTGGCCCGACCCGAACGGTGGACTGTTCGTCGGCATCAGCTGCGCCAACGCCCACAGCCGGCTCGAGTACCTCGTGCACTACCACCCCTGAGACGTCGCGCGCGGGGGCAGCGCCGTGTACTGGACCCAGGGCGGGAGGCCATTCGCCGCACCGTTGAACTAAGGGGCCAGCCTTCCCACGCACGCAGAACGTAGCGAGATCGACCCGCTCGCGCCTCCGACGGACGTCGAGCGGGCGGTGCTGATGGAGCTGTTGAGCGGCGAACACGGCGTGTGGACCCAGGCGGAGCTCGAACGCGCCTTGTCCGATCCCGCGGGCTCCCGGGGCAGGTCGGGAATGCGATCAACCGCCTGTACGACACCGAGTTCGTGACGCCCACGAGGGCGGCAAGGCAGATGGACCAGCTCGCGCTGAAGCCCGCCACGCGGAGTGGGGGTTGGTCGCCGTCCGCGAGCGCGGGCGGCGGCCCGAAACGTCACCGCGATGGTGAGGTCGTCTTGCTGGTAGGACGAGCCTCATCGCTCTAGGTCCAACTTTGGACCAACGCTTGTCCAGAAGTAGATAGGCGGATGTGACGCGGAGCGTCATTGTCGCGTCGGGATTACGATCGAGAAAGGACCCACCATGAACAAGAACCATGTCCTGAAAGAGATCGCGACTCGCCCGACCCGGTCCGTTGTCGCTGGTGTCCTCGCAGCGAGCGCCGCCGTCCTCACAGTCTTGGCCTTGGGACTGCCGTCCGCCATCGCGACGGAAACGCCGGTGACGGTCGCGGCGAACAAAGAATTTACCGACACGGGGCTTGCGCTGACCGCCGGGGAGAAAGTTACAATCGAAGCATCGGGGACGATCAAATTCAGCAGTAATGGGAGTGCGTCTCCTGCGGGCCTCAAGTTCTCCCAGAAAAGCGGCGCGGGCGCTACGTGCGGCACCGTCGCATACAGCGGTGGGACACCGTTCCTCGTCCCAGGCGCGAACTGCTGGTCCATGGTGTTCAAGATCGGGACCTCCGGGGTCGCGTTCCCAACCGGGACCAAAATCTCGTTCACGTCGCCGGTAGCGGGTGAGTTGTTCCTCGGCGTCAACGACAACTTCTACGGGGACAACAGCGGAAGCTGGACGGCTAAGGTCACGACGCCGTAAGCAGACCTCGCGTCGGAGGGGCCGCCCGGGCGCTGGCGGGCGGCTCTCCGGCTGGCCGCTCCGGAAGGCGCACGTGGCGCAGGTCGTGGCATACCGTGGTCGGCGTCGCACCGGCGGTGCTGACGGAGCTCCTGGGGGGTCAACGCCGCGCGTGGACCCAGGCCGAGTCGCAACGCGCCGTATCTGGGCCGCCCCGCGGGTTCCCTGGACGGGTCGAGGACGCGATCTGCGGTGTGCTCAGCCCCAGATCCTGTTCGAGCCGCCGCCTCAGCGTCTGATGGATGGTAGTGCGCGCAGACCTGCGTGGTCTTGGCGTCGGGGTGGCCCATCCAGTGTTGGGTGCGTAGCGGGGCGACGGCGCTTCGGATGCCGAAGGTGTGCCGTAGCCGGTGGAAGGTGATCTGCGGACTTCGGCTTGGTCGATGGCCTACTCGGAGCGTCGTACGAGCTTTGACCGGTCGAGCGGATTGCCGGCCTCGGGCTGCCAGAAGACGACATCTGCGGCTAGACAGCCACCACTTCAGCGGCCTGCTTGGCAGCCAATCGCTACCGTCGTGACGATGGGGTCGATAGCCGTAGTTCGGGAGGGTGAGGGTCCGGAGGTACTGCTGGTCCATGGTGGCGCCAGCCCTCGGATGACGTGGGGCACGCTCGCGCCGCTGGCGGATCGGTGGACGCTGGCGAGCGTTTATCGGCGCGGCTACCCGCCGAGTCCGGCGCCGCCTGGCGGCCGGCAGGATTTCGAGCTCGACGCGGGCGACATCGCATCGGTACTGCAATCGCGAGTACACGTCGTGGCGCATTCGTACGGGGTGCTTGGGGCTCTCATCGCGGCGGCCGAGATATCGGGATCGGTGCGTTCGCTGACGTTGATCGAGCCACCCTTGTACTACCTGGTCCCTCGTGATCGCGAGGTAGAGCGCCTTGAGCGCATGGGCAACGCGGTCCTGGTGGATGGTCTCGACGCGGACCCGGTGACGCTTCGCGAGTTCTTGCGGCTGGCGGGAGCGCCGGAGATCGGCGATGAACCCTTGCCCGACGAGGTGGCTCACGGCGTTCGCCGGGCTCAGGGTGGAAGGCTTCCGGGCGAGGCCCGGCCAGCACTCGATGTCTTGCGGGATGCTGCTGTTCCGGTGCTCGTCGCGTCAGGCGGACACTCGGCAGCGCTTGAGCGGATTTGCGATTCGCTCGCCACGGAGCTGCGCGCCCAGCGTGTAGTGGCGCCAGGCGCCGGGCATTTCGTGGCGGCAGCCCCCGGATTCACCTCCCTCCTGGAGGCATTTCTGATTTCGGTGCCTTGAGCCCGACATTCGAGGACGTGGAGACGGCTGTTCCCTCTGCATTTGGCTCTGCCAAGCCAATTTGCGCCGCTCCGACGTGCAAGCTAAATAGTTCCGTCGAAGGTTGTGGTACCAGGCCGGCTTCTTCGGCCACCCTCGCTTCGACGCGATGATCGTCACGCGATCGCCGTCGTGGAAGTACAGCGTTGCGTGCGGGCCACGGCGAGATCAGCGGTCCCTTCGTCGATGCGGTCGGTTCGTCGAGGTGGTCCGACGAACCGTCATCGTATCTCGGCAGGCTGTCGCCGAATCGTGGACGCCACCGTCTAGGATTGCGGCGCTCCCGCCGCCTACGTGAGGACGCCATGGACCAGCAGCTGCGGAGCTTCCTCGGCGAGCTTCATCGCCGGGGCCGCGACCACGACGCCGGCAAGCAGGACCGTCTCGAGCGCCTGCGCAACCTCGAGCCGGACACCGCGGCGCTTCTCGCCGTGCTCGTCCGCTCGGCAAAGCCGCGACGGATGCTCGAGCTGGGGACATCCAACGGCTACTCGACCGTTTGGCTGGCCGACGCCGCCCGCGCCGTGGGTGCCGCGCTGGTGTCGGTCGAGCTCGATCCGGCTCGCACCGAGCAGGCGCGCCGAAATCTGGGGGCAGCCGGTCTTGAGGACTGGGCCGAGCTTCGCAGCGGGGACGCCGCGCTCGCGCTCGCCTCCTCCGCGGATGACGAGTGGGGCCTGATCTTCCTCGACGCCGAGCGGTCGGCCTACCCCAGCTACTGGCCGGACCTCGTCCGGGCGCTCGCCCCCGGCGGCCTGCTCGTCGTCGACAACGCGATCTCGCACGCGGAGGAGATGAGCGCCTTCCGGGCGCAGATAGCTGCCGAGCCGAGGGTCCTCGAGGCCCTCGTACCGATCGGTGCCGGTGCGCTGCTCGTCGTCAAGGAGCCCGCCCGCCCGTCGGGCTCCTGACCCGCAGGGCGCGACGCTCAGGCCCTCGCGCTCGCCTGCGGGTCCAGCCGTGACATCGTCACCGCAGCGTTGAGATCTGCCGTTGCGCCCCCCATGTAGAGGCCCTTCACCGGCGGGACGTCCGAGTAGAAGCGCCCGTGGCCGATCTTCACGTGCGTCTCACCGGTGAGGCTGCGGTTGGTGGGATCGGCGCTCACCCACACGGGCTCGCCGTGCCCGTCGGTGCCGGGCAGCAGCGCCTCCAGCCAGGCGTGCGTGTCCACCTCGACCGAGTCTGAGTTCTCGTCGTTCGCCGCCCACAGGTAGCCGGACACGTAGCGCGAGGCGATGCCACGGCGGCGCAGCAGCACGAGCGAGAGATGCACGAAGTCCTGGCACACCCCGGCGCCGACATCCAGCAGGTCGCGCACGGTCGATCCCACGTAGGTGACGCCGGGCCGGTATTCGAAGCGGTCGGGGATCAGCTCGCACAGCAGCTCGAGCGTCTCGAGCGGGCTGTCGCTCTCCAGCTCGGCGTCAAGGCTCTCTAGGTCCGCGATCGCCGGCTGGTCGTGCCACGGCAGCGCGAACTCCCCGGCGGCGTCGATGTAGGGCGCGCTTCGCAGGCTCTCCCACGACCCGCCGGGCGCGTCGCCCGGCGGGGAGGTGACCACGCGCGCGCGCACGTCGATCGTGAGCTGCTCGTGGCTCGTGGGTATGCCGAACTCGAGCACCTCGGTGCCGAAGTAGTCGAGGTGGCGACTCACGCGGGCCTCGGGTTCGATGCGGGTGTGGAACTCGTCGCAGCGCTGCGTCGAGGTGGTCGCGGGACGCACGCGTAGGGCGTTCAGGTTGTCGGTGACCGCCGAGTCGTAGCGGTATTCGGTCAGGAAGCGAATCGCGAAGTGCACGAGCTGCTCACCTCCTCAGGCCGCTGGCCGCCGCGCCCGCGAAGTACCGCTCCGCGACGTCGTGGTCGATGTGCGCGAGCTCCTGCTGGGTCTGTTTGCATATCCCGGTGAGCCTGGCCCCATCTGGAAGCGCGCGGCGCTGGAAGTCTAGATCGGCGGCCAGTCGGCTCACCCGCAGCACCGGCTTGGAGTTGCGTGGTCCCGCGTCCGCTGCGGTGAAGACCTCGTGCAGCGAGTCCACGCATGCGGCGACGCTGTCCGGGTAGGCACGCTCGAACAGCAGGAAGCGCGCGACGGGGTGCGCGTTCGGCGGGGCCGTGACCGCGCGCAGGTATGCATGGAATCCACCGACGGCCTGCAGCAGGATCAGCGCGTGGCCGTCGGCGGGCGCGGAGTCGCGCGCACCGCCCGGATCGGGGGTGGTCGGAAGCGCGACGCGAAGCATTCGCAGCACCATGTCGGAGATCTCGATCAGGGCGCCGGCGTCGAGGAAGCACTTCGCCTCATCGCGCAGCATCGAGCGATTCGCCACTCCCCAGATCAGCGCCGTGCGTTCCTTCACGTACTGGGAGGCCAGATAGGGGCCTGCGGGCGCCGCCCAGCCCGGCTGTCCGCAGCCGCGCAGCCCGAGCGCCGTAGTGTTGATCGCCTCCCACATCTCCGCGCTGATCACGTCGCGCACCGTGCGGGCGCCCTCGCGGGCACGCTCGATGCTGGCGAGCATCGAGCCGGGACGATCGGCCTCGAGCGTCAGCTGCCCCAGGCCTTTGCTGCTCTCGGGGTTCTCGTCGACGTCGCCGAACATCGCGAGCAGTCCGCCGGAGCCGAAGCTCACACCTGGCTTGGCGTCGGAGGCACCCTGCAGCTCGGCCTGAAAGACGGCCTCGACGGCGCGGGCCGTGAACTCGGCTCGCGCCAGGTTGCGCCCCAGCCAGTAGAGCTCATGCGCGATACGTGCGAGCATCAGCGGCGCGATCGCAGCTGTTGCTGTTGCTGCTGCTGGCCCGTCCATGCCCCGTAGCGCAGGTCGGGCAGGGCCGGCGGCTGAGTGTCGGCGATCGGCGGACCGGCGCGATCGGCGTCGTCTCCGTCCTCCAGCACCCACGTGTCCTTCGACCCACCGCCGCGAGAGGAGTTGACGATCAGCGACCCATCCTCGAGCGCCACCCGGGTCAGTCCGCCCGGCACGATGTCGATCCGCTCGCCGAACACCGCGAACGGCCGCAGGTCGACGTGGCGCGGCTGGAGCAGCCCGTCGGCATCGACGGTCGGCACCGTCGAGAGGCGCACCACGTCCTGGGCGATCCAGCGTTCCGGGTGGGCGCTGACCACGTCGCGCATCCGCTCGATCTCCTGCTGGTCGGCGTGGGGGCCGATCATCACGCCGCGCCCGCCGGACTCGCCGGTCGGCTTGACGACGAGCTGGTCCAGCCGGGCGAGCACGTGCTCGAGCACTTCCGGATCGGACAGCAGGTAGGTCGTCACGTTCTCGAGGATCGGCTCCTCGCCGAGGTAGAAGCGGATCATCTCGGGCACGAAGCAGTAGATCGCCTTGTCGTCGGCGACCCCCGTGCCGAACGCGTTGGCGATCGCCACGCTCCCCGCTCGGTAGGCCCGCACCAGGCCGGGCACGCCGAGCAGGGAATCGCCCCGGAACTCGAGCGGGTCGACGAAGTCGTCGTCGAGCCGGCGGTAGACGGCATGAGCGCGCTCGAGCCCGCGGGTCGTGCGCATGTAGAGGACGTCGTCGCGGACCACGAGGTCCGACGCCTCGACGAGCTCGACGCCCATCTGGCGTGCCAGGAAGGCGTGCTCGAAGTAGGCGGGGTTGGCTGGTCCCGGGGTCCACACGACCACGGTGGCCTCGCTCTCGGCCGACGGCGCGACCGACCGCAGCGCGTGCAGCAGCAGCTGCGGGTAGTGCTCCACGGGGCGCACGCGGTAGGAGCTGAAGAGCTCGGGAACGAGACGCGCCATGGCCGCGCGGTTCTCGAGCACGTAGGAGATCCCCGAGGGGATGCGGACGTTGTCCTCGATGACCTTCCACGTGTCGTCGCTGTGTCGCACGAGGTCGCAGCCGGCCACGTGCGTGTAGACCCCGCCCGGGGGCCGGATGCCATGGACCGCGCGGGCGAAGTGCGAGCAGGAGACGACCAGTCGCCATGGCACGAGTCCCTCGCGGACGATCTCGCGTGCGTGGTAGACGTCGTCGACGAAATGGTTCAGCGCGCGGATGCGCTGGGCGAGCCCGCGCTTGATGTCCCTCCATTCCTGGCCGCTCAGCACTCGCGGCACCAGGTCCAGCGGAAACGGCCGGTCGTGCGAGGCCCCGCTCACGCCGCTGGTCTCGAAGGTGATTCCGCGCTGCATGAAGATCGCGTCGCGTCGGCGGCCCGCCTCCATCAGGCCCTCGGGCCCGAGGCGTCGCAGCTGCGCAACCAGGGCGCTCGCGGTTTCCCGCGGCGTCCCGTCACGCTCGAACATCTCGTCCAGGAAGGGCGCGCGTGGACGGTAGCCGTCGATCGCCGGCGTCTGAACCCCCGAGCTCACCGACGAATTCTCCTCGAGCGCCCCACGGCCCGCATTCGACGCATGGAGAAACCGCGGACGCTCCGGATGCTCAACTGTCGCAAGCGCCAACGCCGCTGAGCGGACGTCGGCAAGGGGTCAGTCGGGCCAGTGGCCGTGTCGGTCGAGGTAGTCCCGCGCCGCCTCCTCGGCCTCGCGCTCGCGCTCTCCCGATGCTCCCGCGCGGAAGAGCCAGTTGAGAAAGAAGATCGCGAGGCCGGCGCCGACGATGCCGGCTCCCCCCTCCAGGTCGCTTTCGCCGCCCAGCGACATCACGACGAGCCCCGCGACGACGACGGCGCCCGGGAGGACGTAGCGGACGAACGTCAGCAGCCATCCGCGCCGCGGACCGTCGCGGTGTCGGTCGTCAGCCATCTCCGTGCTCTCGAGCGTCATGCTCCTCAGCTTAGGGAGTGGGTCCTTCCTCGACCTTGCGCCAGCGCACCGCTCGAGCGCGAGCGAGCGTCGTATGATCGGCCTCCCTCGCTACCCGGCGGCGCACCGGCCCGCCGATGCAAACCGAAAGGCGACAGATGCGCTACGTGAACCTTGGCGCGACCGGCCTGCGGGTCTCTCGCGTGTGCCTCGGGATGATGAGCTTCGGCAACGACAGCGACAGGCCGTGGGTTCTCGACGAGGATGCGGCCGAGCCGATCGTGCGGGCCGCAGTCGAGGGAGGCGTCACGTTCTTCGACACGGCCGACACGTACTCTCACGGCGCGAGCGAGGTCGCGACCGGCCGCCTGCTCGGCAAGCTGCTGGCGCGCGACGAGCTGGTCCTCGCCACGAAGGTCTTCATGCCGATGACGCCGGGCGAGAACGGCGGCGGGCTCTCCCGCAAGCACGTGTTAAGCGCGATCGACGCGTCGCTGAAGCGCCTGCAGGTGGACTACGTCGACCTGTATCAGATCCACCGCTGGGACGGCCGCACGCCGATCGAAGAGACGATGGGCGCGCTGCATGAGATCGTCCAGTCGGGGAAGGCGCGGTACATCGGCGCCAGCAGCATGTTCGCCTGGCAGTTCTCCAAGGCCCAGCACATCGCCGACCGCCGCGGTTGGACGCGTTTCGTCTCGATGCAGAACCACTACAACCTGATCTACCGCGAGGAGGAGCGCGAGATGATTCCCCTCTGCCTCGACCAGGGCGTCGGCGTGATCCCCTGGAGCCCGCTGGCCAGGGGGGTTCTCGCGGGCACTCGCACGCGCGAGGGCGACCGGCTCACGACGCGCGCCGGCGGCGATCCGTTCACCGACTACCTCTACAGCCAGCCCTCCGACTTCGACGTGGTCGAGCGCGTCGCCGAACTCGCCGCTCGGCGGGGCGTGCCTCCGGCGCAGATCGCGCTCGCCTGGCTGATGCACAGGCCGGGCGTGACGGCGCCGATCGTGGGGACCACCAGGCCGGGGCACCTGCAGGACGCTCTCGCCGCCGAGCAGCTCGCGCTCAGCGAGGAAGAGATCGCGAGCCTGGAGGAGCCCTACGTGCCGCACCCCGTGCTCGGGCACGCGTAGGACGCCGGCTCGCCGTGGACCGACCGACGATCGACGAGCTGACACTGGCCGAGGAGCCCGAGCGTTGGCTCGCGCTCGGCTTCACGGTCTCGGGGGCGAGCTGTCGCCTGGGGAGCGTGCACCTGCGGCTGGCCGGCGCGGGCGCCGGACGGGGAATCGTCGGCTGGTCGCTGCGCGATCTTGCGGGCACCGAGCTGGACGGGCTGCCGACGAGCCGCTCGGAGCGGCCGGTGGCTCTGACCGAGCCGGCGCAGACGCACGCCAACGGGGTCACCGCGATCGACCACGTCGTCGCCGTCTCGCCGTCGCTGGATCGCAGCGTTCGGGCGCTGCAGGCCGCGGGTCTGGACCTGCGCCGCCGGCGCGAGGAGCCCACGCCGGCAGGCGCTCCCCGCCAGGCGTTCTTCCGGCTCGGCGAGGTCATCCTGGAGGTCGTCCAGGAGCCCGACGAAGTCCGCGAGCGTTCAGGCGGAGAGGGCCGGCCCGCGTTCTTCTGGGGGCTCGCGTTGCGGGTCGCGGACCTCGAGTGGACGGTCGATGAGCTCGGCGAGGCGGTGGGCTCGATCCGTCCTGCCGTGCAGCCCGGGCGGCGGATCGCGACGCTGCGGCGCTCGGCCGGGCTGGCGGTGCCCGTCGCGTTGATGAGCTGAGGACGTTTACCGCTGAGGGCGTTCGGGTAGCACGCGCCTGGTTCAGTGACGGGGTGTGGTGGCGATGCTTGGCACCGCCTCGCCGGTGCCGGTGGGTGCGATCTTCAAGGGAGCGGGAGGCCTGATGCGGGAGAAGCTGTTCGTCGTCGTCGCGAGCTTCGTGGCGCTGCTGGTCATGTGCGTGGGCGGAGCGCAGGCAGCGGGGAGCCTGTCGGTGCATGTCGTCTCGGACCGGGCGAATCTGATCTCCGGTGCAGAAGCGCTCAGCACGGTCGCCCTTCCCCACGGCGTGAGCCCCGCGTCGGTGACCGTGACGCTCAACGGCACGCCGGTCACGAGCGAGTTCGCGATGCGAGAGAACGGCAGCTTCGAGGGGCTCGTAACGGGCCTTCAGCCGGGCAGCGACGTGTTGCGGGCCGAAGCTCCCGGGTCCACGAGCGGGCAGGTGACGATCGTCGATCACCCGATCGGCGGACCGGTCCTGGCGGGCCCGCAGGTCCAGCCGTGGGTCTGCAAGAACGCCGCGGCGACCGACGCGCAATGCGACGCGCCCACCACCTACAGCTACGAGTACAAATCCTCGGTCACGGGCACGCTGCTGCCCTACGAAGCCGGCAACCCGCCGCCGGACGTGGCCACGACGACCACGGACAACGGCCAGACGGTGCCGTTCATCATCCGCATCGAGAGCGGCTACCAGGACCGCGACCAGTACCAGATCGCGGTGCTCTTCCAGCCTGGGAAGCCCTGGGAAGCGTGGGCGCCGCAGCCGCAGTTCAACCACAAGCTGCTGATCACCCATGGCGCCAGCTGCGGCATAGAACACCAGTCGGGCACGGCGCCGAGCGTCACCAGCGACACCGTCGGCGTTCCGGGCGTCGAAGCGCAGACCGACAGCCCCACGACGGCGCTCGGCCGCGGCTTCGCCGTCATGTCCACGGCGCTCGACAACGCGGGGCACAACTGCAACCTGGCCACCCAGGCCGAGTCCCTGATCATCGCCAAGGAGCACCTGATCGATCACTACGGGACGCTCCGCTACACGATCGGCACCGGCTGCTCGGGCGGCTCGCTCGTCCAGCAGCAGGTCGCCAACGCGTACCCGGGCATCTACCAGGGGATCCTGCCGCAGTGCAGCTTCCAGGACTCGTGGTCCAACGCCGAGGAGATCTCCGACTATCACCAGACGCGCAAATACTTCGAACATCCCGAAGGGTGGGGGACGGGGATCGTCTGGACCTACAACCAGATCGCCGCGGTCGAGGGCCATCCCAACTACGGCAACCCGATCATCTTCGACACGGTCTACTGGGAAGAACTCGCGAACCCGGCGAAAAGCTGCCCGGGCGTCGCGAGCGCGGAAGCGTACAACCCGGCAACGAACCCCGCAGGCGTGCGCTGCACGCTGGCCGACTACATGATCAACGTCTTCGGTCCCCGCCCGGCAGGGCTCTGGGGCTCGGTCGAGAAGCAGCTCGGCCACGGCTTCGCCGGCCGGCCGGTGGGTAACGTCGGCGTTCAGTACGGCCTGCACGCGCTCGAAGAAGGGATCATCACGCCGGCCCAGTTCGTCGACCTGAACGCGAAGGTCGGCGGCGCCGACATCGACCTGAAGCCGACGCAGGCACGCATCCGCGCCGACGAACCGGCCGTGAAGTACGCGTATCAGTCGGGATCAGTCAACGAGGCCAACAACCTCGTCAGCGTCCCGATCATCGACCTCCGCGGCCCCGACCCGGGCGCGTTCCACGACGCCTACCGCACGTGGTCGATGCGCGCGCGCCTGGAACGCGACGAGGGCCACTTCCCGAAGAACCATGTGATCTGGTTCGGGCCGGCGCCGCTGATCGGCTCTCCGCAGTACACGACGGAAGCGCTGCTCGCGATGGACCGCTGGCTGTCGGCCGTCGAAGCCGACGGGCGCAAGCTCACGCTAGGCGAAAAGGTCGCGGCCGACCGTCCCGAAGCCGTCCACGACAAATGCTCCAACGTCGAAGTCGTCGAAGAAGTGACGGTGCCCGGCATCGGCCCCGTGTGCCAGCTGCCGCTGGCCGAGACCAGGTTCGCGACCCCACGCGTCGTGGCCGGCGAGGCGATCACCACCGACAACCAGGAATGCCAGCTGACGCCGCTCACCCAGTCGGCCTACTACCCGACCGTCTTCACCGCCGAAGAGTGGACGCAGCTGCAGCAGGCCTTCCCGACGGGCGTCTGCGACTTCTCGAAGCCCGGCGTGAGCCAGCAGAGCACGGTCCCGTGGCGCACCTACCAGAACGACTTGGCGGGTGGAGCCGTCATCTACGGCGGCAAGGCGCTCGGCAAGGCCCCCGCCGGGTCAGGCGAAGGCTGGACCAGCGCGGCGTTCACGGGCTGGCTGAAGTAGGCCGGGGTCAGCCGGCCGCGAGGATGCTCTCAGCGGTGCGGTGCGCGAGCGACATGATCGAGATCATCGGGTTGACGCCCGGCGCGGTCGGGAACGCCGACCCGTCGCCGATCCACACGCCGCTGGTGTCGTGCAGCTCGCCGCGACCGTTGGCCACCGAGTCGGAGGGATCGGAGCCCATCCGGCACGATCCCATCTGGTGAGCGGTGAACGCCGCGATGTCGTTGGCCTCCAGCGAGCCGCGCTCGATCTCGGCCAGGAACGCCTCGAAGTCCTCGCCCTCACGCCAGCTTGGCGGCTGCTGCTGGAAGAAGGTGATGATCTCCCTCGCCCCGGCGGCCCGCTGAAGCCTCGCGAGCTCGACCATCGCGCGCCTGAACATCCGCGCGTCGACCTCGTCGCCGAACGACCAGCGGGTGACGGCGCGCCCGTGGTCGTCGATGACGACCTGCCCCTCGCCGTGGTCTCGGGCGACGGAGATGAACGGCGCGACGTAGCGGAGCGTCCGCTCGAGCAGCCGCTTGTGCGCGTGGCCGTCCTGCCAGGGAAGCGACATCGCCACGAGCGCCGGGGTGACCGACGTCGCCTCGACCAGGAAGCCGTGCTCGCCTTCGCAGTTCTTGAACTCGTCCGACAGCGCCGACTGGATCTGGCCGATCCAGCCCTCGATCGGTTGCTCGTAGACGCCGGCGACGAGCGCGGCGGGATGCAGGCGCAGATGCCTGCCCGCCGCCGGTCCCCCGATGCCCGAGCGCAGCAACAGCGCCGGCGACTCGACCGCCCCGGCGGCCACGACCACCGTCGGCGCCTGCACCGTCAGCCGGGTCGTCGAGCCGTCCTCGTGCGTCACCAGCGCCTGCACTCCCACCGCGGAGCCATCCTCGGTGAGGATCCGCTCGGCGCGTGCGCCCACCACGAAGCGCGCTCCGGCGTCGGCGGCGTCCTGCAGGAAGGTCTTCATCGTCGACTGCTTGCAGCCCCTCTGACAGCCTGCGAAGCAGTAGCCGCAGACGCTCGGGTCCTCGCAGGCGATGTCGGTGTTGCGCGTGAGCGGGCGGTGTGGATAGCCGAGCTCCTCGCAGCCGCGGATCAACTTTTTGTGGGTGCGGTTCTGCGAGGTTGCCGTGTCGTTCACGCCGAGTCGCTGCCAGATGGCGTCGATGTGGCGCTCGTAGTCGGGGTCCGCGATCCCCTCCACGCCCATCGCCGCCCACTCGCGCCGGATGTGCTCGGGCGTGCGGATGCAGTTCATGTAGTTGACGACGGTCCCGCCGCCGAGCGTCGAGCCGGCGAGGATCGCGATCGAGCCGTCCTCCGACGCCGCCAGGCCGCCCCCGAGATAGAGCTCGAACATGCCGGGCAGCTCGAGCTGCTTGAAGTCGGCCTCGTTCCGGTAGCCGCCCATCTCGAGCACCACCACTGAGCGCCCGGCGCCGGCGAGCTCTGCGGCGATCACGCCGCCGCCCGCGCCGGAGCCGACCACGCACACGTCGGCCTGCAGGGTGGCGGACTCGCCGGCGAGCTGCTCGATGGCGATCGTCTTCGGCGCCTGCTCCGGCGAGGGTGGGGCCGACAGCGGCCCTGGATAGCCGATCGCATCCCAGTTGGGGTTGTGTCCCGCCTCGTCGGGAAGCCCGTAGAAGAACAGGAACGTCATCGCGCGCAGCTGGCGGACACCGAGCTTGGCCTCCGGGCTCGACGCTGCGACGGCGTTCACGAGCTCGGTGCGGGCCTCCAGTGGAAGACCGGCGATGTCCTGCACGGCGAAGGCGTCGAGCAGCTGACCGAACGCCTCGATCTCCTCCGGCATCGCCGTCTGGGCGAGCAGGCCCTCGATCTGAGCCGCGACGCCCAGGTCCGACGCCGAGCGCCCGTAGAAGTCGCGTACGACCTCGCGCTCGTCGTCCACCTGCAGGGACGGAGCGAACGTGTCACAGACAGCCTCGAGCGCTCGCCTACGCGTGTCGCTGAGGACCCCAACCGCTACAGCCATCTCCCGCCTCCTTGGTCGGGTCACAATATGTCACACCGCGATTGCCGCGGAGCCGGCCGCGGGCGCGCGCCGCGACTCCCGCCGCTGTAGGCTCACGCACCACGATGGCGGGGGAGTTGAAGCTCGGACTGAACACCGGCTACTGGGCGGGCGGCCCCCCTCCAGGCGCGGTCGAGGCGATCGCAGAGGCCGAACGGCTCGGGTTCGACTCGATCTGGACCGCCGAGGCCTACGGCTCGGACTGCCTGACGCCGCTGGCGTGGTGGGGAGCTTCGACCGAGCGCCTGAAGCTGGGCACGGCGATCGTCCAGATGTCCGCTCGCCAGCCGGCGGCCACGGCGATGGCGGCGATGACGATGGATCACCTGTCGGGTGGGAGGTTCATCCTCGGGCTGGGAGTCTCGGGCCCGCAGGTCGTCGAGGGCTGGTACGGCATGCCCTTCGCGAAGCCGCTCGCGCGGACGCGCGAGTACATCGCGATCCTGCGCGACATCTGGGCGCGCAACGGGCCGCTACACGCGGCCGGCCCGCACTACACGCTGCCGCTCCCCGACGGGACGGGACTCGGCAAGCCGCTGAAGTCCTCGATCCATCCGCTGCGCGAGGACATCCCGATCTACCTCGGCGCCGAGGGTCCGAAGAACATCGCCCTGTGCGCGGAGCTGTGCGACGGCTGGCTGGCGATGCTGTTCTCCCCGACCGTGTACGACGAGCTGTATCGCCCGTCGCTGGAGGAGGGCTTCTCCCGTCCGGGCGCAAGGCGCAGCGCGGAGGACTTCGAGGTGTGCGCGACCGTGCCCCTGATCGTCACCGACGACCTCGAGGCGGCGGCCGACTCGCTGCGGCCGTTCTACGCCCTGTACTTCGGCGGGATGGGCGCGAAGGGCGCGAACTTCCACGCCAACGTGCCGATCCGCATGGGCTACGAGGCGGAGGTGGCCGAGATCCAGGATCTGTATCTGAGCGGCAAGAAGGACGAGGCGGGCGCCAGGATCCCGACCGCGCTGATCGAGCAGCTGTCGCTGATCGGCACGCGGGAGAAGATCTCCGATGACCTCGAGAAGTGGCGCGAGTCGGTCGTGACCACGCTTCTGATCTCGGGCGACGGTGCGACGCTCCGCGCCGCGGCCGAGCTCGTCCTCGGTTGATCGCGCCCCACGCCCGGCGGTAGGGTCCATCGGATGAGCGACGCAGACACCGAGGTCGAGCAGCGCGTATTCGCGAACTTCCAGTACGAGATCTACGCCCGCGGCCTGGTCGATGAGCGGCCCACGCTGCCCGTGTCGGTCGAGGCGCTGCAGGAGCGCGCACGCGAGCGCCTGAGCCCGCCCGCCTACGGCTACGTGGCCGGGGGCGCCGGCGCCGAGCGGACGATGCACGCCAACCTGCAGGCGTTCGAGCGCTGGAAGATCGTTCCGCGAATGCTGCGGGACGTCGCCGTGCGCGACCTCAGCACGACCGTGCTCGGCACAAAGCTGCCCGCTCCTGTGATGCTCGCGCCGATCGGCGTCCAGTCGATCGTCCACCCGGAGGCGGAGCTCGCGACCGGTCGCGCCGCGGCCGCCCAGGACGTGCCGTTCATCCTCAGCACGGCGGCGTCGCACTCGATCGAGCAGGTCGCCGAGGCGGTGGGTGGCGCGAGCCGCTGGTACCAGCTCTACTGGCCCAAGGATCGAGATCTCGCGGCGAGCTTCGTCTCGCGGGCGCAGCTGGCCGGCTACTCGGCGATCGTGGTGACGCTCGACACGTGGATGCTGGGATGGCGCCCGCGAGACCTCCAGAACGCCTACCTCCCGTTCCTCAAGGGCGAGGGCGTGGCGAACTACCTCAGCGATCCTGTCTTCCGGGCGGCGCTCGAGAAGCCGCCCGAGGAGGATCTCGGCCCGGCCATCGGCCACTGGGCCTACCAGTTCTCGAACCCGAGCGTGACGTGGGCGGACCTGGACTGGCTGCGCGAGCAGACCGAGCTGCCGATCGTGCTGAAGGGCATCGTCCACGCCGACGATGCGCGGCGCGCGGTCTCGTGCGGCGCGAACGGGCTGATCGTCTCAAACCACGGGGGACGTCAGGTGGATGGCGCGCTCGGTGCGCTCGACGCGCTTCCGTCCGTGCGCGAGGCCGTCGGCGGCGAGCTGCCGGTGTTGTTCGACAGCGGCATACGGACCGGAGCGGACGTGTTCAAGGCGCTGGCGCTCGGGGCCGATGCCGTCTGCCTCGGCCGTCCCTACGTGTGGGGCCTCGGGCTCGACGGGCAGGCGGGCGTCGAACAGGTGCTGTGCTGCCTGCTGGCCGAGTTCGACCTGACGCTCGCGCTGAGCGGCTACACGTCCGTGGATCAGGTGGACGCGGGCGCGCTGACGCGGACCGGCTGAGCACGGGCGAGGCGGCCCGCGCGAACGTTGCGGCGAGTCGCCCGCGCGGCGGTCGCTCGTTGCATTACCGTCCCATGAGTGCCGAGGCTTGACGAGGCGAGGACGAAGCAGCTCACGCTGGTCGCGACGATCATGGGCTCCGGGATCGCCCTGCTCGACGGCACCGTCGTGAACGTCGCCCTACCCACGATCCAGCGCTCGCTCGGCGGCGGGCTCGCGGGGGAGCAGTGGGTGTCCAACGCCTACCTGCTCACGCTCGGGTCGCTGATCCTGATCGGCGGCTCGCTCGGCGATCTCTTCGGCGAGCGGCGCATCTTCGCCATGGGGGTCATCGGCTTCGGCGCCGCCTCGCTGCTGTGCGCGATCTCGCCCTCGATCGGTTTCCTGATCGGCGCGCGCGCGCTGCAGGGCGTCGCGAGCGCCCTCCTCACGCCCGCCTCGCTCGCCGTGATCGTGCGGACCTTCCCGGAGTCAGAGCGCGGGGCGGCGATCGGCAGCTGGACCGCCTGGGGGACGATCGCCGGGGTGATCGGGCCGCTGCTCGGCGGAGAGCTCTTGGCGATCGGGTCCTGGCGGCTGATCTTCCTGATCAACATTCCCTTTGTGATCGCCTGCACGACGCTGATCATGGTCGTGATCCCGCGCGCGGAGCCGCGCGCTCCCGGCGGCCGGCGGGTGGACATCCCTGGCGCCCTGCTGGGCGCCGGCGGCCTCGGCGCGTTCGTGTTCGCGCTGATCGAGCAGCCCCGCCTCGGCTGGTCCGGTGTGGTGGCGCCGCTGCTCGCCGGGGTGGCGCTGTTCGGCGCCTTTCTCGCCTACGAGTGGCGTGCCCGCGATCCCATGTTGCCGCTGGGCCTGTTTCGCCACCGCAACTTCGCCGCGGGGAACATCGAGACGTTCTCGATGTACGCCGGCCTCTCCGTCCTGTTCTTCTTCCTCGTGCTCTTCCTGCAGCAGGTCGGCGGCTACTCGCCTCTTGAAAGCGGTCTGGTGTTGCTGCCGATCACCATCGTGATGTTCTTCACCTCCAAGCGCTTCGGGGCGCTCGCCGACCGCTACGGGCCGCGCTTCTTCATGGGCGCCGGGCCGCTCGTGGGGGCGGCCGGACTGCTGCTCTTCCAGCGCGTCGGCGCGCACGTGGAATTCGTGACGGACGTGCTGCCGGCGCTGCTCGTCTTCTCGGTCGGCCTGGCGATGACCGTCGCGCCGCTCACCGCGGCCGTGCTCGCCGGCGTCGACCAGTCACAGGCGGGCATCGCCTCCGGGGTCAACAACGCCATCGCCCGGGTCGCGGGGCTGATCGGCACGGCGGCCGTCGGCGCCGCGGTGGCGGCGTCGTTCGTATCCTCGCTCGACCAGCACCTGGCGAACGTCCCGCTGGGGACCGCCGGGCGCTCGGCCGTCGAAGCGGCCAAGCGGCTGCCGCTCGGGCTGCCGGAAGCGCACGGCCTGCCGGCGGCGCAGGCGCGGGCGATCAGGGCGGCGGCGGAGCAGGCCTCGGTGCACAGCTTCCACCTCGGC
>DATMQX010000096.1:0-14118 GCA_035567055.1 Solirubrobacteraceae bacterium | reverse complement strand
GCCCCTCGAGCGCCCATTGAAGCGGCCCGCGGAAGCTGGCCCTGCGAAGCGCCTCCGGCGCCGGCGCGCCGTGGACCAGCTCGCTCCTCAGCGGCAGCGTGGTGCTGGTCTGTTGGGTGACGTGCGTGCTTTCCATGACGCGTGCGGTCCCTGTGTCGGTAGCCGGTACCCCGGCGACGGACCCGATCCCATTAGGTAGTCGGGTCATGGGTCCAATCTCTTTAGCTACCCGCATGCCAGCGTGTCCAACTCGCCCTGGCCAGCCCACGCGTGAGCAGACCTGTGAACAGCAGCGCCGCGAACGCCAGGAGCGCGGCGAGAAAGGCGGAGTCGGAGAGCCCGAGCACCCCGGAGCCTGCGGCTGAGGCTCGAGTGGCTGCGAGCGCGGACGGCGATCGAGAGGCGCCGGCGCCGATCGTAGCGCCAGATCCCCCGGCCCCGGATCGCGTGCCGCTGGCCGCGCGCGAGTGCGCGCCGGCGCTCGAGCCGCCGCCGACAGTGGAGCTCGTGATGCCGGTGGCGGGGGAGCCGCCGCCCGGCGAGCCGCCACCGCCCGAAGGCCCGTTCAGCAGCGTGGAGCCGAGGATCGCCTGCGTGCCCTGGCCCGGGCCGCCGTAGCCGCTGAGAAGCGGGCTCGCCGGCGCTGATGGAGGCGTAAAGCCCGCAAATGCGATGGCCAGCCCGACTATCGGAATGATCTTGCGATGACTTTTCATTGCTTCCTTGCCCTGTGTTCAGCTTCCTCCGGCTCGAGCAACGCCTCTTCCACGACCATGTGGCAGCCTTGCCCGGACCTCCCCCCGATGGCAATCCGTTAGCCCGGCTGCGCCGAGTTCAACGTATTGACGAGGACCTTGTGCACAAGCTATCGAAGCTTGCGAGCCCTGTCGAGGAAAAATTGCTTCCAGGAGTGAGATGAATCGGAAAATTCAAGAGAGCTGGCGAGCTTTGAGAAGAATCGAGCGGTTCAACTCTTCCACGCTCACCCGCCCGCCCTGCTGGACTACGCGAAGCGATTCCCGCGTGAGCGGATCGCGCGGGTTGAGGCGCACCGCCGCCGCCAGCAGCCGTAGCGCTTCGGCGCGCCGCCCGTTCGTGGAGGCGATCGCCCCGCGCTCCAAGGTCGCGTAGGCATCTCCCGGGGAGCGCGCGAGGGCGAGCGAGAACTCGCGGTCGGCGTGCGCGAGTTCGCCCAGGCGAAGGGCGATGCTGCCTGCAACCAGATAGGCCTGATCGCTCAGCGGGTTCAGTCGCGCCGCTTCGTCAAGCCGGGCGTAGGCGCCGGCCGGCGATGTCGGCCAGATGCGCGCCGCGCTCTCGATCTCCCGCTGGCTGAGCCAGGGCGTGGCGAGGGACGCCGTGGCGGCGAGCGCCACAAGCACGGCCGCCACGATCGCGGCTCCGCGCCGCACGGCCCACGACCGCCTCGTCGTGAGCGCAATGGGGCCGGACGCGGCAGGGGTCTTGCTTGGCGTCAGCGCGCAGGCGATTCCGAGCATTGCAAAGGCGGGCGCCCCCAGGCCGGCGAACTCCCAGAACCAGTCGAACGATCCGTGCACCGCCCAGTATGCGAACCCCGCGAGCGCCGCCGCTGCAACGTCCCCGGCCAGTGGATCGAGGCCGCGACCCGCCGCCCGGCAGCTGCGCATGGCGGCGAGCAGGGCCGCCCCGAGGCCCGCGAGCGCGAGCAGCGCCCCGATTACACCCGTCTCCGCCAGGGTGCGCAGCTCGACGCTGTGGGGATAGTGGGGCGTCTCGTCGCTGCGGCCGTGAGCGAGGTACTGAAGCTGGAAGTTGTCGACGCCGATGCCGGCGATCGGATGGGCGGCGAATTCGTCGAGCGCGACCCGGTAGAAGTCGTAGCGGTTGCTGCCAAGCCCGCTGACGAGCCGGCTGCCCGCCTTGCCGCTCTCCCCGTAGCCGCCCTTGAAGCTCGTCCAGCCATGTTCGAGGCGCGTTATCGGGTTGCCCGCGGCGATCAGGCCGCCGGCCACGATCGCGACGAGCGTGGCGATCGCGACCGCGGCAGTGCCCTGGCGGACCTTCGCGGCGGAGCTGGGCGCGAGCCGCGAGCGGCTCTCGATCGCAGCTGCCCCGGCGACGAGCAGACCCGCGATCAGCGCCGCCGCGAAGCTTGCTGCGATCGCGTGGTGGAGGGTCGCCGCGATGACTTCCCCGTTCGGGCGCCTGTCGTCGCCGACATGCAGCACCGACGGCGCGGCGGCGAGAATGGCCAAGCCCACAGGGACGAGCACGGCGAAGGTGCGCAGGCGTCTGGGCAGGAGCGCGAACACCAGCACGAGCATCACCGCCGTCGCGTACAGCGAGCCACGGCTCTGGCTGAGCAGCGCCACCTCGGCAAGCAGCACGGCTCCGCCGGCGAGCAGGCCGCGAAGGCCCCAATGCAGGCGCTCGCTGCGCGCCAGCAGCACGGCCGGCCAGAAGGCGATCAGCCACTGCGCGGCGTTCGCATTCGGGTAGCCGCTCGGGTACACCAGTCGCCCGCTCGGCACCAGGCGCTGCAAGTCCGCCGCGGAGGCCGCGTCCAGGTGCAGCGCCGCAAAGACCGCCAGCCCGATCATGGCGAGCGACCAGACCGCGAGCAGCAGCGCGGCACTCGCTCCGCGCTGGCGCCAGGCGGCGAACAGCGCGAACGCCGCCAGGTACAGCAGCGTGCGGTTCGCACCTTCCCATGCGTCCCCCGGCACCCGCGCCCAGAGAATCGAGAGGAAGCTGAGCGCGGTGTACGCGGTCAGGCACGCGATCGCGACGCGGACCGGCGTGGGGATCTCGCGGACGCGCAGGCCGACGGCACCGAAGGCGATCGCGAGCAGCACGAGGAGGATCAGCCCTCCAGGTCCCCAGTGCGTCACCGGATAGCCCGCCTGATCCGTGTCCCAGGCTATGAAGAGGCCCATCGCCGCCAGCGCAGGCACCGTCGCCGGAGCCTCGCGCAGGGGCCCCATGAGCTTCCTCGCCATCGCGGTCACAATAATCGTCACGATGGTCGACTCAGCCCGGTTCGTCCGCTTCTACGACGACGCGTATTCCAGGACTCCGGCCGAGGCCGCTCTCTACGCGCGCTGGCGAGCCCTCGGCGCCCGCGGCAAGGCCGACCACGTGATCGCGCTGTGCGCGCGAGCCGGACGCAGGCCATCCAGCACGCTCGAGGTGGGCTGCGGAGACGGCGCCCTGCTGTCCGAGCTTCGCCGCCGCGGCTTCGGGGGACGGCTGTGCGGCGTGGAGATCACGCAGGCCGCGGTCTCGATCGCACGCCAGCGAGCTGAGCTCGACTCCATCGAGCTCTACGACGGAGTGCACCTCCCCTCCCCGGACGGCGCCTTCGAGCTCGGCATCCTCTCCCACGTCCTCGAGCACGTGCCCGACCCCGCGGACTTGCTCAGAGAGGTCGCGCGCGCCTGCGAGGCGGTGCTGGTCGAGGTACCGCTCGAGGCGAACCTGTCGGCACGGCGATCGGTCAAGCGCGAGCACGCGGCGGAGGTGGGGCACGTGCAGCGCCTGGACCGCCGCGCGATCCACGCGATCATCGCCGGCGCCGGGCTGACGATCGCCGGCGAGCTCGACGATCCGCTACCCGTCACGGTGCACCGCTTCTTCGCCTCGGGCGGCTCGGCGCGGGCCGCCGCGAGCGCGAAGTGGGCTCTACGCGCCGGGCTTCACCGCGTCGCGCCCGCTCTGGCGCGGCGTGCCTTCACGCTTCACTACGCGTGCCTGTGCCTGCCGGCCTCGTAGCGCCGGCGAGCAGCAGCGAGAGCACCCTGCCCATGAGGTCGTCCGGCACGGCATCCGGGTCGGCGAGCTTCTGGCGCGCGATGCCGTCGGCGAGCGCGTCGATCGCCACCGCGAGATGCTCCGCCGGGATGTCGAGCTCGAGATCGAACTCGCGCACGCCGTCCGCGATCAGCATCGTGATCAGCTCGCGCACCTGGGCGAAGCGAGCTGCGACCTTCGGCCGCACGTCCGCGTCGCGAACGCCGTAGGCCCAGAACTCCATGAACAGCAGCAGCACCTCGGGCTCGCGCTCGATCATCGTCATCCACTGGCGCGCCCCGCCCGTAGCTCGCTCCGAAACCGAGGCGCGCGCGCGCACGGCGTCTGCGATCTCGCGGGCATGCTCGTCGATCTCGCGCTCCATCAGGACCAGGAACAGATCCTCCTTGCCGTCGAAGTTCGAGTACAGCGCACCCGTCGAGAAGCCCGCCTCCGAGGCGATCTCCTCGACCGATGCCCCGTGGAAGCCGTGGCGCGCGAACACCCTGCGGGCGGCGAGCAGCAGCCGCTCGCGCGTGTTCGCCTTGCTCTGTTCGCGGGTCATCCGCGCCGTCTCCATCGCCCAATCCTACTTGACAGAGCGAGCGCTATTTCGATAACGTTCATTATCAACACTTGGGCCAAGGAGACAGGAGCAGCACATGGCGAGCGCTACGACGACCACCGCTTCGACGGACTCCGCGAGCATCGGGAGCCTTCCGACGGACGCGATCTCCTACTCGGACCTGTACGCGCGGTGGGAGCGCGGCAACTGGTGTGCCACCGAGCTCGACTTCACCGAGGACGCGCGGCAGTGGCGCGAGGACTTCACGGAGTTCGAGCGACAGGCCGCGCTCTGGAACTACTGCCTGTTCTTCTGGGGCGAGGACGCCGTCGCCGACAACCTGTCTCCCTACATCGACGCGGCTCCATTGGAGGAGCAGAAGTACTTTCTCACGACCCAGCAGGTGGACGAGGCGCGCCACGCCGTCTTCTTCAAGCGCTTCATGCAGGAGGTCTGCGGCATCGGCGACGGCTCGATGTCGAGCGGCCTCACGGCGATCAAGCCCCAGCTGACTACCGGCTTTCGCAAGATCTTCGATCGACTGGACCGCATGGCCGACGAACTGCGCGCAGACCGCTCGCCGGCGAAACTCGCGGCCGCGGTGACCCTCTACCACATCGTCATCGAGTCGGCGCTCGCACAGCCCGGCCAGCACTTCATCTGCAGCTATCTGGAGGAACGCGATCAGCTGCCCGCCTTCCGGCAGGGCATGGAGAACATCGCCGCCGACGAGCAGCGTCACATCGGCTTCGGCGTCAAGCTCCTGTCCGATCTCAACCGCGAAGACCCCGTCGGCGTTCCCAGGGCCGTCGCTCGCATCCTTGCCGACGTTACCCGCTACACCTCTCAGGTTCTGATGCCGCCGGGCTGGGACGAGCGCTACATCACCGTCTTCAACGCTACGTTCGACACGGTCGGCGTGGAGGGCCTGACGTCGATGACCACCAAGCTGCGCTCGGCGGGACTGCCGCTCGAGAGCCTGCCCGGACCCCAGCTGCTGCCCGCCGGCCTCTCTCCGCTCGAGATCTCCCAACGCGGTCGCGCACTCGCCCAAGCTGGTGTGATCGGGGTTCGCGAAGGCCCGTCGGCGCGCGATCCCGAGACGGTGGCGCTGCTGTTCGACACGATCGGGCGACAGGTGAACCCGAACCACGGTCTCAAGCGCTCGACGACGTTCCAGTGGGAGTTCACGGACCCGGACGTGTCCACCTGGCATCTCACCGTCAACAACGGCACGAGCCTCGTGGAGGAGGGAGCGGCGCCGAAGCCGGACCTCCGCCTGCGCCTGTCCTACCAGGACTGGGTGGACATCGTCGGCGAACGCCTCGATCCGGTGCGGGCAGTCGCGACTCGCCGGCTGCGTCCGCGCGGCAATCCGCTGGCACTCGCACGCCTGGGGAAGGTCTTCCCCCGCGCCTGAGCGGCGTGGCCGTCCGCGTCCGGCCTTCAGCGGGCTACCGACGGGCCGGGGGGTGGCCCGCCCCGCTCAGGATGCGGCAAGCAAGCGGGAGGTGTCGGCAGCCCGCTCAAAGCCGGACGACAGACAGGTCTGTCTATATAGCAGCTGAGACGTGAGCCTGGCGGAAGTCGATCATCCCGGGCCGAACTCGCGCTGAGCGGCGCTTCGTGTCGGCGGCGCGGCGGCGCGAGGTTCGAGCGCGGCGGCGGAGGCCGAGGGGACCGGAGCGCTCGCCTGCTCGGGAGCGAACTCTCGGTTGACCGGCGCAGCGGGCGACGGTGGCCTGAGCGGCAGCGCACGAGCCTGCGCAGGACCGGACTTCGGCGACACGCGGCCAGTCAGGAGCGCCGGCGTGCCGGCAGCGAGTGCCGAGCGATAGAGGTGCGCGGCGGGCGGCGACCCGCGGGGGTGCGCGCCCCCTCTGCCGTGATCGCGGGCCGCGCCCAACGCGACGCAGCCGACGCCGAGGGCGAGCAGGCATCCAGCGGCCAGCTTGGCGCCGAGCGAGCCGCCGAGTACCCAGCTGCCTCCGGCGGCGCCGCCCGCGCCGGCCACGCCGCCCGCGCCGGCCGCGCCCGATGCGCTCAGCGCACCGCCGACGGCGGGGCCCGTCTGGGTGCCGGCTCCTGCCAGCACCGCGGCGGCGAGCGGCCAGGGCGGGAACACGGGCGGGAACACCGCTGCGAGCCCGCGGAGCGAGATCACGTACGCGCGGCACGCGGGACACTCGTCGCGATGCACGCGGGCCAGCTGGTAGCGATCTCCCTGCGGATCGAGGATGCCATAGGCATAGCCGCGCATGAGCGATGCCTGCTCGGCGCACCAGCCGCCCTCGCGGATCGTCTCCACGAGTGCGCCAACCTTGTTCGCGACCCCTGGGCGCTCAGCGCCCTGACCCTCCATCAGCTTGCGCATCCGCGCCTCGCTCACGCCCATACGCGCGGCGGCCTCGGCACGCGTGAGCCCGTGCAGGTAGCAGAGCGTGGCCGCCTCGAGCTCGCGCGCGCTCAAGCGCCCGCGAAGGCCCTCGAACAGCTGCCGCAGCCTGATCCGGTCGTCGAGCTCGGCGGCCATGTCGCGCTCGTGCACGCCGGCGTCCTGCAGCTCCGTGCCGGAGCCGCTGTCGAGACCGCCTTCGGCCGCGCTGACGGCGTGCCGCCTGGCGCGGTGCTCCTCGATCGCTCGCCGAAAGGTGACGAGCACCAGCCAGCCCGCCGGGTTGACGATCTGATGTCCGTCGAGCACGGCCGTGTACAGGCCCTGCCAGGCCTGCGCGTAGCAGGCCTCCAGGTCGCTGTGGTCGAGCCTGACGCCACTCGCCAGCAGGCGACCGCGTGCGGTCGCGATGACCCGTGCACGCAGAACCTCGAACTCCTGGCGCAGCAGGCGCTCGGCGCGGTAGCGGCGGAGGGTCGAGGGGCTCACGACCCAAAGAGTAGAGAATCCTGCGAGCTGGACGAATTCGGCTATGCGGGCAGTCGTACGAACGTCCGTCGCGCGCCCGGGAATCGCGCGGGCCCGCGGGCGAGGAGTACCCACGGGCCCGAGCGCGATCGAGCGCCGCCCGCGTCAGGAGCGGACGACCGCCGGCGCGCCGTTCGGGCGCCACCCGCGGTGCGCCTTAGCGTTTCGATCGGCCGTCGCCGGCTCGAAGGCCGGGGCGACGGCCGCCGAAAGGTGCGGCTTCAGCCGCGCGGCGCGTGACATGAGGACCGTCAGGGCGGCGGCGAGCGCCACCATCAGGAATGCGTTGAGGGCGATGGCAAGCGTGAGGGTCATGATCTGTCCTTCGGTCGGGGTCTCAGCTGGTGACAGCCTCGCTCGCGCTACTGGCTCGGACGTGTGGTTTTGCTTGGAGCTGCCTGAGAGCGACGGCCCGGGTGTCCCGGCCCGTCCGACGCCCGGCCTACGCTGCGACGGCCTCGTTGGGAGGCGGACCGCAAGCGAGCACTGGAGGAGCGGATGACGAGACGGTTCAGCTGGATCGCGATCGCCGGATTGCTGATCGCGGGCCTCGCCGTGGCAGGCTGTGGAAGCGGCGGCGGCAGCAGCACCACGAAATCGACGGCGACGGTGCCGGCCATCACGAAGGCCGAACTGGTGGCGAAGGCGAACGCGATCTGCACCACCGGCAACGGCCCGATCCTCGCGGCGGCAGCGCAGCTGGCGAGCCATCCCACCCCGGCTCAGGTCGTCGGGATCGTGCAGCACACCTACGTGCCGTCGATCGAGAGCCAGCTCACCTCGATCAAGGCGCTGGGCGTCCCAGCCGGCGAACAGGCGACCGTGGCCAGAATGTTGAAGCTCGCCGAATTCGACCTCAAGAAGCTCGAGCACAATCCGGCGCTCGTCAGCACGGACGTGTTCGGGGGATTCGCGAAGGTCGCCCATCCCTACGGGCTCATCGCCTGCGCTCCGACCAGCTAGCTCAGGCCTGGCCGAAGCTCGCGATCTGCTCGAGGCTGACGCGCCGCATGTCCTCGCCGCGCTGCTGAGCTCGGTGCCAGGCGACGATCAGCCCGAGCGCCTGCTCCAGGCTCAACGCCGGGCGCCACCCCAGATGGCGCTCGGCGTCGCCGGAGTCGAGCGCCAGATGGCCGGCCTCGGGTGGGTTCGGCCCCGGGTCGATCTCCCAGCTCAGCGCACCGTCCCAGAGGGCCCCCAGCCGCTCGAGGATCCAGCTCACGGTGCGCGCCCCGTCCTCGGGCGGTCCGAAGTTCCAGGCGCGGGCCGCCTTCCCTCGCCACAGCTCTTCGGCGAGCCTCAGATAGCCGTACAGCGGGTTGAGCACGTGCTGCCACGGGCGCACGGCCTGAGGGTTGCGAACCCTCACCGGCTCGCCGGCCTCGACCGCGCGGAGAACGTCTGGGAGCAGCCTGTCCTCGCCCCAGTCTCCGCCGCCGATCACGTTGCCCGCGCGCGCGCTCGCAAGTGCCGGCGAGCCCTCGCCGGCGAAGAACGACGTTCGGTAGGCCGCGGCGACGAGCTCGGCGCACGCCTTGGAGCTCGAGTACGGGTCGTCTCCGCCGAGCGGGTCGCCCTCGACGAAGCGCTTGTCTGCCAGACCCACATTCTCGTAGCACTTGTCCGAGGTGACAACGAGCACCGCCCGCACATCAGGGCCGGCGTGGCGCACGGCCTCGAGCACGTTGACCGTGCCCATGACGTTGACCTCGTAGGTCATCGCCGGGTCGCGTAGCGAACGCCGGACCATCGGTTGGGCGGCGAGGTGCAGCACGATCTCGGGCTCACTCTCGCGCACTGCCGCGCGCACGCCCTCGGCATCGCGGACGTCGAGCGGGAGCTCCCGCATCCCGGCGCCCACACCGGCGATCTCGTACAGCGATGGGCGCGTGGGGGGCCCCGGCGCGAGGCCCGTCAGCTCGGCGCCGAGCGACTGCAGCCACAGCGACAGCCACGCCCCCTTGAAGCCGGTGTGGCCGGTGATCAGCACGCGCCGTCGCGTCCAGAAGTCAGGATCGATCGCCACGGCCGGAAGGTATCTTCACGCAATCGCGAGCTCTCCCGCATCCACCCCGCCGGCCGTGCCGCCGACCGCGGAGATCCTCGGCGTCCCGCTGGCCGTGTCCGACTACGAGCACGTGCTCGACTGGATGCAGGGGATGATCGCCGCGGATGCCCGCGGATACGTGACCGCTGCTGCCGTCAACCTGGTGATGTGCGCCAGGGAGGACCCGGAGGCACGCGCGGCGGTGCTCGGCGCCACGCTGGCGGTGCCCGACGGCCAGCCGCTGGTATGGGCGCTTCATGCGCTCGGGCACTCTGGCGCCACCCGTGTCTACGGGCCCGACCTGATGGCTCACTTCTGCGCGCGGGCCGCGCGCTCGGGCACTCCGATGTACCTCTATGGAGGCCGCTCCCCCGAGGCGCTGCGGCTGCTCGAACGGCGCCTGCGGGAGCGCTTCGCCGGCATCCGGATCGTCGGAGGCTTCTCACCGCCGTTCCGCGAGCTCACGGCCGAGGAGGAGGCGCGCGCGATCGAGGAGATCGACGCTTCGGGCGCAGAGGTCGTGTGGGTGGGCACCGGGCAGCCCAAGCAGGAGAAGTGGATGCTCCGCATGCGACCGCGCCTGTCGGCTCCGCTGCTCGTGGGCGTCGGCGCCGCGTTCGACTTCCACGCCGGCCTGGTCTCGCAGGCGCCGGGATGGATGCAGCGCAACGGCCTGGAGTGGACATACCGCCTCTCGCGCGAGCCACGCCGCCTGTGGCGCCGCTACGCGCGCCGCAACCCGCGCTTCGTCGCGGGGTTTCTGCGTCAGTACGTGCTTCATCGGCGCGGTCGCCGCCCGTGAGCATCCGGAGCGCTTCGGGGCGCGAGCGCCGGCGAGACCCCTCCCGGCGCGCACGGCCGCCGCTAACCTCTTGCCTTCGATGACCCCCCAGCAGAGCACCGCCGACGTATCGATTGTCGGCCTCGGCCGAGTCGGCCTGCCGCTGGCGCTGTCGTTCGCCGACCGCGGACTTCAGGTCGTGGGGATCGACAACGACCCTGCGCGCCTGCAGGCCGTGCGGGACGGCCGCATGCCCTTCGAGGAGACGGGGGCGCAGGACCTGCTGGACGCCGTCCACGCGAGCGGGCGCCTGTCGCTGTCGGATACCGTCGCCGACGCGGCTCGCGCACGTCATGTAGTGATCACGCTCGGTACCCCGTCCTTCTCGCACATCGAGATCGACATGCGCGACATCCGCTCTGCGCTCGACGACCTGCTCGGCGTGCTTTCCCCCGGTCACTCGGTGATCCTGCGCTCCACGGTCGCCCCCGGGACCACGGAGTTCGTCGCCGGCTACCTCTCCAAGCACCGCGGCTTTGAGATCGGCGAGGAGGTGTTCGTCGCTCACGCTCCGGAGCGGATCGCCGCCGGGCGGTTCCTCGAGGAGATCGACACGCTGCCGTGCATCGTCGGCGGCGTCGGCGCGCGCTCGGGCGAGGTCGTGGGGGAGCTGTTCGGCGTGTTCCGCGCGCCGGTCGTTCAGACGACGCCCGTGCAGGCCGAGCTCGCCAAGATCTGGACGAACATCCTGCGCTACACGCACTTCGCCCTGCCCAACCTCCTGATGATGGACTGCGAGCGAGTCGGAGCGAACGTCTTCGAGGTCATCGACCTGATCAACCGCGACTACCCGCGCGGCGGCATCGCCCAGCCGGGCCTCACGGCCGGCACCTGCCTTCGCAAGGACTTCGCCTTCTCGGAGGAGCGCTCGGCGGCGCCGGGCATGCTGCTCGCCGTCTCGCGCGTGAACGAGTCCGTGCCGCTGTTCCTGCTGGAGGGGGTCAAGCGCAGGCTGGGCGCGCTGGCGAACCGCAAGATCGCCGTTCTCGGCCTGGCCTTCAAGGCGGACACCGACGACGAGCGCGACTCGCTCTCCCACAAGCTGATCCGGCTGCTCGAGCGTGAGCTGGCAGACGTCGTCGTGCACGATCCTCTGGTGTCCACGCCGACGGCTTCGCTCGAGGAGGCGCTGGAGGGGGCCGAGGCGGTGGTCGTGGCAACCAACCACTCCGATTTCCGCGACCCGCGTACGCTCGCCACGATCGCCGAGCGGGCCGGCGCCGACTGCCTGGTGGTGGACCCCTGGAACTGCTGGGGAGCCGCACAGGTCTTCGCCTACGCCTCGGAGCTCTCCGCACTGCGCGCCAGCGCATGAGCCGAGTGCTCGTCACCGGCGGCGCCGGGACGATCGGCGCGGCCGTCGTCAGGCGCCTGCTCGCAGACCCGGCCTATGAGGTGCGCGTGTCCGACCAGCGCGTGGCGCCGCGATGGATGCGCGAGGGCTGCGAGGTGCACACGGGCGATCTGCGGCTGCCCGCGGAGGCACGCGCGGCGACAAAGGGCTGCGCGCAGGTCATCCACCTAGCGGCGATCGTCGGCGGGATCGCGAACTTCCACCGGCTGCCGTACACGCTGACCGAGGTCAACAACGCGCTCTACAACGCCGTCATCCGCGCGGCCCTCGACCTGGAGGTGGAGCGCTTCGTGTATGTCTCCTCCTCGATGGTCTTCGAGCGGGCCGAGCTGTTTCCCACGCCGGAGGAGTACCTGCCCCAGTGCCCCGTGCCGCTCTCGGCGTACGGCTTCTCGAAGCTCACCGGCGAGGTCTACTGCCGGGCCGCGCACGAAGAGCACGGCCTCCCCTACACGATCTGCCGCCCCTTCAACGCCTACGGGCCGGGCGAGGTGCCCGACGACGAGCCCGGCATCGCCCATGCGGTGCCCGACCTGATCCGCAAGGTCCTCGCGGGCCAGCGGCCGCTCGAGATCTTCGGCTCGGGCGAGCAGACGCGAACGCTCACCCACATCGACGACATCGCCGACGGCCTCGTCGCGGCGATGAGCTCGCCGGCCGGGCTGAACGAGGACTTCAACATCTCCGCCTCCCGGGAGCTGAGCGTCGCCGAGATCGCGCGGATCGTCTGGGAGGCCTGCGGCGCGGACCCGAAGAAGTTCGGGCTGAAGCACCTGCCGAGCTTCGCCGTGGACGTCCAGCGGCGCTGGCCCTCGGTGGAGAAGGCACGACGGCTGCTCGGCTGGGAGGCGCGCATCGGGGTCGAGGAGGGCGTCGCCTCGACCGTGCACTGGTTGCGCGAGCGCCAGGCCGCTGCCTGACCCGGCGGCCGCTCGCGGCCCGCCGCGCCGCGCCATCGCCGCCGCTGCTCTATAGGCTTCCCGCCCGTGAACGACCGCCGCTCAGCGCTGATCACCGGCATAACCGGCCAGGACGGCTCCTATCTTGCCGAGCTCCTGCTCGAGAAGGGCTACGCCGTGCATGGCATGGTGCGCCGTGCGTCGACCGAGAAGTTCGACCGGATCGAGCACATCCGCGACCGCATCACGCTGCATCAGGGAGATCTGCTCGACCAGCGCTCGCTCGTTGACACGCTGCGCGCGTCGCGGCCCAAGGAGATCTACAACCTCGCGGCCATGTCGTTCGTCGCCGTCTCCTGGATCCAGCCGACGCTCACCGCCGAGTTCTCCGGCGTCGGTGTCACGCGCATGCTCGAGGCGATGCGCGAAGTCTGCCCCGAGGCTCGCTTCTACCAGGCGTCCTCGAGCGAGATGTTCGGCAAGGTCCTCGAGGTGCCCCAGACGGAGACCACCCCGTTCTACCCCCGTTCACCATACGGTGTGGCGAAGGCGTACGGGCACTTCATAACAGTTAATTATCGTGAGTCATACGACCTTCACGCTACGTCGGGGATACTGTTCAATCACGAGAGCCCTCGCCGCGGCCTCGAGTTCGTCACCCGCAAGATCACGTGGCACGCGGCGGCGATCAAGCATGGCTTGACCAAGGAGCTACGCCTCGGCAACCTCGACGCCGAACGCGATTGGGGCTACGCGAAGGATTACGTCGAAGCGATGTGGTCGATGCTCCAGCGCGACACGCCCGAGGACTACGTCATCGCCACGGGCACGGCGCACTCCGTCCGCGAATGCTGTGAGGTCGCCTTCGACGAGGCCGGACTGGGCGACTTCGAGCAGTACGTGACGATCGACCCCGCGTTCGTGCGGCCCGCCGAGGTGGACCACCTGATCGGGAACCCGGCCAAGGCCGACAGGGACCTCGGCTGGAAGCCGCGCACGAGCTTCGAGGAGCTGATCCGACTGATGACCCGCGCGGACCTCCAGTCGCTCGCGTCGCGCTGAGCGCGCGATGAGCGTTCCCCTGTTCGACGCCGCCACGCCGAGGGCTCCGCTGCGCGAGGAGCTGCTGGCGGCGATCGACCGGGTTCTCGACTTCGAACGCTTCGTCCTCGGACCCGAGGTCGCGGCGTTCGAGAGTGAGCTCGCAGCGTACTGCGGAGCCTCTCAGGCGGTCGGCGTGGCCAACGGCACCGACGCGATCACGATCGCGCTGCGCGCCATGGGCGCGGGTCCGGGCGATGAGGTGATCGTTCCCTCGTTCACCTTCTACGCCTCGGTCGAGGCGATCGTGCACACCGGGGCCACGCCGGTGTTCTGCGACATCGACCCGGACACGTACTGCCTCACGCCGGACACCGTCCGCGCCGCGCTCACGCCGCGCACAACGGCGGTGATCGCGGTGCACCTGTTCGGCAACGTGGCGCCGGTCGCCGAGATCGAGGCGCTCGGCGTGCCAGTGCTCGAGGACGCGGCCCAGGCGATGGGGTCGGGCTCGGCCGCCGGCCGGCCCGGCGCGCTCGGCGCGGTCGCCACGTTCTCCTTCTATCCATCCAAGAACCTCGCCTGCTTCGGCGACGGCGGCGCGATCGTCACCAACGACGAGGCAATCGCGGAGGAGGCCCGCGTCCTGCGCTTCCACGGCTCCCGGGACAAGGTCG
>DATMQX010000095.1:0-6905 GCA_035567055.1 Solirubrobacteraceae bacterium | reverse complement strand
ACCGCCGCGGGGCTCGTGATGCTGGGGGTGACTCTCCCGTCGATGCACGGGGCGCACTCGCAGTTCTCACAGGCCGCGATGATCTCCTTTGAGGCCGGCCTGTTCGGGCTCGGCGGCCTTTTGCTGATGGGACCGCGGATGGGCGGCCGGGTCGAGCACCACGGCGTGATGCTCGGGGCGGCCTCGGGCATCCTGTTCGGCGTCTCGGACACCGCGATCAAGGCGCTCACGGGCATCACGGGCGCACATGGCCTTTTGGGACTGGTCCTCAGCCCGTGGCTGCTCGTTGCCGTGCTCGCGTCGGTCGTCGCGTTCTACGCGTCCGCGCGCGGGCTGCAGGACGGTGATGCCGTGCCGGTGATCGCGGTGACGGGGACGGCGGCGAACATCGCCGGCATCGCCGGCGGGATCGTCGTCTTCGGCGACCCGATGGCGGGCAGTCCCGCCGGGATCATCCTGCAGGCGCTGGCGTTCGTGCTCGTCGTGGTCGCCTCGGCGATGATGCCGGCGCCGGTGCGCGCCGCGGGCGTCGCGGCCCAAGCGGCGTAGAGCCGCCTGCTGCTAGCATCAGCGCCCGATGCCGACAACCTCTCAGCTCGTGCGCAAGGGGCGCGTGAGCCCCAAGAAGAAGCTTGCCACGCTCGGCCTGAAGTCCGGCAAGGGGCGCAAGAAGAAGGTCGCCGCGCCGCAGCGGCGCGGGGTGTGCACGCGCGTGTACACGACGACCCCGAAGAAGCCCAACTCCGCGCTGCGGAAGGTCGCTCGCGTGCGCATCTCGGGCTCGATCGAGGTGACGGCCTACATCCCGGGCGAGGGCCACAACCTGCAGGAGCACTCGGTGGTGCTCGTGCGCGGCGGGCGCGTCAAGGACCTGCCTGGCGTGCGCTACAAGGTCGTGCGCGGCACGCTGGACGCGGCCGGAGTGAGCGATCGCAAGAAGGCGCGCTCGCAGTACGGCGTGAAGAAGAAATAGCCGATGCCGCGCCGCGCTGCAGCACAGGTCCGCCCGATCGACCCGGACCCCATACACCGCTCCAAGCTCGTCCAGCAGGTCATCAACAAGGTGATGCTCGACGGCAAGAAGTCGATCGCCGAGCAGATCGTCTACGACGCGCTCGCGCTGCTTGGTGAGCGCAGCGACAAAGACCCCGTGGAGACGCTCGAGGCGTCGATCAAGGTGCTCACGCCGTCGCTCGAGGTCCGCTCGCGCCGCGTCGGCGGTGCGACGTACCAGGTGCCCGTGGAGGTTCCCGCGCGACGGGCGCGCACGCTCGCCGTCCGCTGGCTCGTCGAGTTCGCGCGCCAGCGCCGTGAGAAGACGATGGCCCAGCGACTGGCCAACGAGCTGATGGACGCGCAGTCCCAGCAGGGCGGCGCGTACAAGCGCAAGGACGACATCTACCGCATGGCCCAGGCCAACAAGGCCTTCGCGCACTACCGCTGGTAGAGCGCTCCCGTCGGTATCAGGATCTTCTTGTAGCTGGGCCCCTCCGGGGCCCGGGATCGGTCGCGCGGTGGTGCCCCGCGGCGACACGCCGATCATTCGTCCGCAGGCGCCCCGGCGCTCTTGACAGGTAAAGCTTCGGTACCTAACATTTCGGTACCGAATGGCTTCTGAGTCCTCATCGGGTCACGCCCTCGGTCCGGCTTCGTCGGATCGCATAGAGCCCTACGTCTGGCGCATCGCCGGCGTCGTGGTGCTCGGGATGCTGATGTCGATCCTCGACACGACGATCGTCAACGTCGCGCTGCGGACGCTCGGCCACGATCTGCACAGCTCGATCTCGCAGATCCAGTGGGTCGTGACCGGCTACCTGCTCTCGCTCGCGGCGGTGATCCCCGTCACCGGCTGGGCGGCACGGCGGTATGGGGCCAAGCGGGTCTACATGACCTCGCTGGTCCTGTTCACCGCCGGCTCGGCCCTGTGCGCGGTGGCGGCGTCGACGACGGCGCTCGTGCTCTTCCGCGTGCTCCAGGGCGCGGGCGGCGGGATGCTGATGCCGGTGGGCCAGCTGATCATGGCCCAGGTGGCGGGACCCAGGCGCATGGGCCGCGTGATGGGAGTCGTCGCGATGCCGGCGATGCTCGGGCCGATCCTGGGGCCGGTCCTCGGCGGCCTGATCCTGCAGAACCTGCACTGGTCGTGGATCTTCCTCGTCAACGTCCCGATCGGAGTGATCGCGTTCATCCTCGGCTGGCGGATCATTCCGCACACCGAGTCGGGCGAGGCCGGGCGGCTCGACGTCCTCGGCCTGGTGCTTCTCTCGAGCGCCTCGAGTGCGACCGTCTACGGGCTCAGCCAGATCGCGACTCACAGCAGCCTGACGGCTCCGGCCATCGTCTGGCCGATAGTCGCCGGCCTCGCGCTCACGGTGATCTTCTGCCGGCACGCGCTGCGCGTCGAGCGCCCGCTGCTCGACGTCCGCCTGTACGCGAACCGGGTGTTCGCAGCCGCGTCGCTCACGACCTTCGGCCTCGGCGCCGCGCTGTTCGGAGCGATGATCCTCGTGCCCCTCTACTACCAGGAGGTGCGCCACGAGAGCGTGATCGTCACGGGGATGCTGACCGGTCCGCAGGGCCTGGGCATGCTGATCGTGGCGCCGCTCACCGGTCGCCTGACCGACCGCTTCGGCGGCGGCCGGGTGGCGCTCGTGGGTGTGCTGATGCTCGCGATCTCGACGATCCCGCTCGCGTTCGTGGGCGTCAGCACCTCGATCGCGTCGATCTCGATCGTGCTGCTCGTCCGGGGCGTCGGCATAGGATGCGCGTTCATGCCGGCGATGACCGCCGCGTTCGCCTCCCTGAGGCCGGACCAGCTCTCCGACGCGACGCCCCAGCTGAACGTGCTGCAGCGCATCGGTGGCGCGATCGGCACGGCGGTGCTCGCCGTCGTACTGCAGCGGGCCACCGGCCACGTGGCGACGCCCGCGAAACTGGCGAGCGCGTTCGATGTCGCCTACTGGTGGTCGTTCGCGATCGCCCTGCTCTCGGTGATCCCCTGCGTGGTGCTGCTGCGCGCCGAAAGGCCGCGCGCCGGCCGGGCGACGGCTGCGGTGGCCGACGCCCAGGCGACCGCCGAGCCGTTGGGGGTCTAGCGAGCCGATGAGCGCGACGTCCAACCGACGGTCCACCCCGCGCACGGCGAAGGCGCCAGCCGGGCGCACGGCCGGCGCCGTGCGAGCTCCCGCGCCCCAGGTGATCGAGCTCGGCCAGGCCTTTCGCCGCGTGTTCCGCACGCTCAACCGCCTGCGCGGGCGCGACACGCATCTCGGCGGCCAGGAGCTCAGCCAAGCCCAGTTCGAACTGCTCGCCGAGCTCGACGAGCGGGGTGAGCTGTCGGCCGGCGAGCTCGCCGCCGCGGCCAGGCTGACGCCCGCGACGGTCACGCAGATGCTCGACCACCTCGCAGCCTGCGGACACGTCGAACGTACCCGGTCGGAGACCGACCGCCGTGTGGTCGTCTCGCGGCTGACCCCCGATGGCCGGCGCAGGCTCCAGGCCAAGCGGGAGGCGTGGAGGATCCGCTGGGACGATGCTCTCGCCGACGTGCCGGTGGAGGACCTGGAGGCCGCGACCCGGGTGCTCGAGCGCCTCGGCGCGATGTTCGAGCAGGCCCCGCCCGCGGACGCCTGAAAGCCCGCGAAATCGGCCCGGCAACAGGCCTGCAACACGGCTGGCGCGCCGGAGTGCTCTGCTATATTGAGTAGAGCGTCGCGGCGGGCGCACGTAGGCGTGCGAGCACACCACCGCGGAGCCGAACCAAAGATGGTGACCTCGAGCAGATAACGACGCCAACCGGTCCAACACGACCAGCAGCGCGCGTGGGCCCGAGGGGCCCATTTTTTTGCCCTCCACCAGCCCCCCAACCCGAAACCCGATCTCGACCCATGCCACGTAAGTTCTCACTCGAAAACACCCGAAACATCGGGATCATGGCGCACATCGACGCCGGCAAGACGACGACGACCGAGCGCATCCTCTACTACACCGGGCGCACCTACAAGATCGGCGAGGTCCACGAGGGCGCCGCCGTGATGGACTGGATGGAACAGGAGCAGGAGCGTGGCATCACGATCACCTCCGCCGCCACCACCGCCCAGTGGAAGGACCACCGGATCAACATCATCGACACGCCCGGCCACGTCGACTTCACCGTCGAGGTCGAGCGCTCACTCCGCGTGCTCGACGGCGCGATCGCCCTGTTCGACTCGGTCGCGGGCGTCGAGCCGCAGTCGGAGACCGTCTGGCGCCAGGCGGACAAGTACCACGTCCCTCGCATCGCCTACATCAACAAGATGGACCGCATCGGCGCGGACTTCGACCAGGGCGTGCAGACGATGATCGACCGCCTCGGGGCGCACCCCGTGCCGATCCAGCTGCCGATCGGAGCCGAGGGTGACTTCCTCGGAATCGTCGACCTCGTCGCGATGAAGGCCGTCGTCTACAAGGACGAGCTGGGCGTCGAACAGGAAACGACCGAGATCCCCGAGCACCTGCTTGAAGCGGCCACCGCCGCTCGCGAACACCTGCTCGAGGAGGTCTCCCATTACGACGACGCGCTGCTCGAGCTGATCCTCGAGGAAGCCGAGGTCCCGGAGGCGGTGCTCAAGCACGCGATCCGCAACGCGACGCTCTCGACGAAGCTGACACCGGTGCTGTGCGGCTCCTCGTTCAAGAACAAGGGAGTGCAGCCGCTGCTGGACGCCGTGATCGACTACCTGCCCTCGCCGCTGGACGTCCCGCCGGTCACGGGCAGCGAACTGATCAAGGGCCAGGAGGAGGAGCGCGAGACCGTTCGCAACGCCGACGACACCGAGCCGTTCGCGGCTCTCGCCTTCAAGATCGCCGCCGACCCCTACGTCGGCAAGCTCACCTACTTCCGTGTCTACTCGGGCCGCCTGGGAGCGGGCACGCGCGTGCTGAACGTCTCCAGCGGACGCACAGAGCGCATCGGGCGCATCCTGATGATGCACGCCAACGAGCGCGAGGAGGTCGACGAGGTCTACGCCGGAGACATCGCCGCCGCGGTGGGCATCAAGCAGGTGATGACGGGCGACACGCTCGCTGCTCCCGACGCTCCGATCCAGCTCGAGAAAATCATCTTCCCCGAGCCGGTCATCAAGGTCGCGGTGGAGCCCAAGACGAAGGCCGATCAGGAGAAGATGTCGATCGCGCTGGGCCGCCTCGCCGAGGAGGACCCGACCTTCCAGGTGCGCACCAACGAAGAGACCGGGCAGACCGAGATCTCGGGCATGGGCGAGCTGCATCTCGAGGTGCTGGTCGACCGCATGAAGCGCGAGTTCGGCGTCGAGGCGAACGTCGGCCGGCCGCAGGTCTCCTACCGCGAGACCGTGCGCGGGACGGTGCAGAAGATCGAAGGCAAGTTCGTGCGCCAGACGGGTGGCTCCGGGCAGTACGGCGTCGTGTACATCGATCTCGAGCCGGCGCCCGGCGAGGGCTTCGACTTCATCAACAAGATCAAGGGCGGGGCGGTCCCGTCCGAATACATCCCGGCCGTGCAGAAGGGCGTCGAAGAGGCGCTGGAGAACGGCGTCAAGGCCGGCTACCCGATGGTCGACATGCGAGTGACGCTCGTCGACGGCAAATATCACGACGTCGACTCCTCGGAGATCGCGTTCAAGGTCGCCGGGTCGATCGCCTTCAAAGAGGCGGCCAAACGGGCCAAGCCGGTGCTGCTCGAGCCGATCTTCGCGGTCGAGGTCGTCACGCCCGAGGACTTCCTCGGCGACGTGATCGGCGATCTCAGTCGCCGGCGCGGGCGCGTCGAAGGCCAGGAGCGCCGCGGGAATGCCCTCGCCGTGACGGCGAGGGTGCCGCTGAGCGAGATGTTCGGCTACGCGACCGACCTGCGCTCCAACACGCAGGGACGCGCGAACTACACGATGCAGTTCGAGAACTACGAAGAGGTTCCGCCGAACATCGCCGAGAAGATCGTCGAGCAGAGGACAGGGGAGCCGGTCCCGGCCTGAGGCCGGCTGCTGAGGCCGGATTCATCAGCACACGAGCAGCGCCCAGCAGAGCAGCAGTCAGCGAAAGCAGCATTCAGATAGATTTCCCCGGTTCGCCCCCATGGGAGCGAACATACAAGTCGATACAGGAGCAAAGAAAAGTGGCGAAGGAGAAGTTCGAGCGCGACAAGCCGCATGTCAACGTCGGGACCATCGGTCACATCGACCATGGCAAGACGACGCTGACCGCTGCCATCACGACGGTGCTGGCGGAGAAGGGGGGCGCTGAAGCACGCAGCTTCGCGGAAATCGACAACGCGCCCGAGGAGAAGGAACGCGGCATCACGATCGCCACCTCGCACGTCGAGTACCAGACGGAGAACCGCCACTACGCGCACGTCGACTGTCCCGGCCACGCCGACTACGTGAAGAACATGATCACCGGCGCCGCACAGATGGACGGTGCGATCCTGGTGGTCTCGGCCGCCGACGGGCCGATGCCGCAGACGCGTGAGCACATCCTGCTCGCACGCCAGGTCGGCGTGCCCTACATCGTCGTGTTCCTCAATAAGGCCGACATGGTCGACGACGCCGAGCTGCTCGAGCTCGTCGAGGTCGAGGTCAGGGAGCTGCTGTCGGAGTACGACTTCCCCGGCGACGACATTCCCTTCATCACCGGCTCGGCGCTGAAGGCGCTGGAAGGCGACGAGGAGTCAAAGCAGAAGATCCTCGAGCTCGCCGAGGCGCTCGACACATACATCCCCGAGCCCGTGCGGGAGCTCGACAAGCCGTTCCTCATGCCGGTCGAGGACGTGTTCTCGATCACCGGCCGTGGCACGGTTGCCACCGGCCGCGTCGAGCAGGGGATCATCAAAACCGGCGACACGGTGGAGATCGTCGGCATCCACGACACGACCTCCACGGTCGTCACGGGCG
>DATMQX010000094.1:0-59580 GCA_035567055.1 Solirubrobacteraceae bacterium | reverse complement strand
CATGTACTTCCGGCAGCTGCTGAACGACCAGAGCGCGTGCGCGTCCTATCTGCTCGGTTGTAAGACGTACAGCAAGTTCGCGGTGGTCGATCCGCACGTCGATCTGGTCGACGACTACATCGCCCTGGCCGACGGGCACGGCATGCCGATCGTCGCTGTGCTCGACACGCATGTCCAGGCGGACCACGTCTCGGGTCTGCCAGAGCTCGTCCGCCGCACCGGCGCGACCGCCTACTTGCCCGAGGGCGCCGGAGTCGAGTTCGAGCACCACGCCCTCGCCGAAGGGGAGGTGATCGAGCTCGGCAACACGGAGATCCAGGCGATCGCGACTCCCGGACATGCCGCAGTGCATCACGCGTACGTCGTCACGGACCGCACGCGCGGCGACGAGCCGTGGCTCGTGATGACCGGAGACGCCCTGCTCGTCGGCGACGCCGGCCGGCCCGACCTGCACGCTAAGGGCGGACAGTCCGTCGAGGAGATGGCTCGGCTGCTGTACCGCTCTCTGACCGAGCGGCTGCTGAACCTCCCCGACCATCTCCTGCTCTACCCCTCGCACTACTCCGGCTCGGTGTGCGGTCGCGGTCTCTCGGCGAACCCTGCGTCGACGATCGGCTTCGAGCGGCGCAACAACCCGATGCTGCTCCAGGGATCGGAAGACGCGTTCGTGAAGGCGCTGGTCACGGACATCCCCCCGGCGCCGCCACGGGCTAAGGCAATCGTCGCGGCCAATCGCAGCGGCCGGGCACTCGCCGCGGTGCTGTGAGCCGGCGGCCAACGGTACTGGGACTGCGTGAGAACCTCGCGCAGTTCTCGCTGCTGGTCGCCATCACCGGCTTCGTCGGCGCGATGGTCGGGCTCGAGCGCTCGACGCTGCCTCTCATAGGACGCGACGATTTCGGGCTCACGTCGAACGCAGCGGTGCTGTCGTTCGTCGTCGCCTTCGGGCTGTCGAAGGCGTTCACGAACTTGGGTGCCGGTGCGCTAGCGCAGCGCCTCGGCCGTCGCCGGCTGCTGATCGCCGGGTGGTTGATCGCGCTTCCCGTGCCTGTGCTGGTTGGCGTGGCCCCGAGCTGGACGTGGGTCGTCGTCGCAAACGTGCTGCTCGGCGTCAATCAGGGACTCACGTGGTCGATGACGGTGGTCATGAAGATCGACCTCGTAGGTCCGCTCCGCCGCGGATTCGCGCTCGGGCTCAACGAGGCCGCGGGCTACGGCGGCGTGGCGATCGCCGCCGCGGCGAGCGCGTGGCTCGCCTCGTCGCTAGCGCCGCAAGACGTTCTCGTCGTGGCCGCGGCGATCGTCGCGGTCACGGCCCTGGTTCTCTCGGTGATCTTCGTCCGGGACACGGCCGACCACGTCGCGCTTGAGCAGTCCTCGCACGACCTGGATGGCGTTGCGCCCCCGCTGTCGGCCGCGTTCGCCGATGCGACATGGCGGCGGCCGGCATTGCGCTCATGCTCACACGCTGGGCTCGTCAACAACCTCAACGATGCGCTCGCCTGGGGGCTCGTGCCCCTGTTCCTGGCGGCACACGGCGCGAGCCTAGCCCAGGTCGGTGCCGTGGCCGGAATCTACCCAGCGGTCTGGGGAGCAGGCCAGATCTACACAGGCCACTTGTCTGACCGGGTCGGCCGCAAGCCGCTGATCGTCGCCGGCATGCTCCTTCAAGCGGCCGCGCTTGCACTCCTCGCGCTCTCGGACGGCCGCTTCACGACCGCCGCGATCGCTGCGGCCCTCCTCGGCATCGGCACGGCGCTCGTGTATCCGACGTTGATTGCCGCGATCTCCGATGCCGTCGCGCCCATCGCCCGGGCGCCGACAGTTGGGGTGTATCGCTTCTGGCGAGACATGGGCTACGCGGTGGGCGGACTCACCGCGGGACTGGTGGCCGACGCACTCGGGTTCGGCGGCGCGATCGCGGTTGTGGCTGGGCTCACGGCGGCGTCCGGGATCTGGGTAGCTATCGATCTCCGCGTCGGGGAAGATCGCCGGGACGGGGTGCGCGGCGTGGGGACGCGCAGCGACGGGGTGCTGGTCGATGCGAGCGGCCGGACGCTGGTTTGAGAGAATGCCGGGCGAAGGCGGGCAGGCGATGGCGCGAAAGCACGTGGAGATCGTCAAGGAACTGACGCGCGCGTTCCATCGGCGAGACATAGACGCGTTTGCCAAGCTCACGACTGCGGATGTGGAGTGGGTGCCCGTCTTCTCCGCGCAGGTGGAGCGAACCGTCTATCGGGGGCGTGAGGGCATCGAGACATTCTTGCGCGAGGTGACGGAAACGTGGGACGAATTTCGTCCCATCCCCGAGGAGTACCGGGATGTAGGCGACCGCGTGCTCGCCCTGGGGCGGCTGCGGGCGCGAGGTCGAAGCAGCGGTGCGCCGGTCGACGCACCGTGGGCCGGCATCTTCGACTTTCGTATCTCCAAGGTTTGCCGAATACGCACCTACCTCGATCACGCCGAGGCGCTCAACGCCCTTGGCTAGTGCAGTAACGGCGAGCTGTCGATTTTCGGAAGAGACGGGCAGCACTGGCAAGCGGCGCAACGGCACCATGCCGTTCACGTCCGTCGGTTGCGCGGAGACGGCTGGCTTTCGAGCGCGGCGTCATCACGATATGAGCGAGCTGCAAGTAGCAAGCAGCCGGTCACGCTCCTGCGGAATGCCGCCGGTTAGGCGCGCAAGCGCAACGAGTGGCTCCCAGCGCGCGACTAGCTCCAGGTCGAGCGGTCCCTGTCGCCGATAGGCCCGTAGATACGACCGAGCGATTGCCTGGCGCGCAAGCGCATCGAAACGCCGTACGAGAAGGGACGCTCCGGGCGGCGGGGCTCCCACGCCCACGATCAGGCGGGTGCGCGCGACGTCGGCTGCCGCGTCCCCACGCAACGCGAAGGTCCAGTCGATCACCACAGCGCCCTGCTGCCCCTCCAAGAGGTTCGCCGGATGAAAGTCCCAGTGGCAGAGATTGGCCCCTTCTCTTAGCGATGCGAGCCGCTGGCGGGCCGGTCGCTTGAGCTCGTCGGGAACCAAGGGGTCGTAAATGCAGGCGCCCACGTACTCATGCACAGTCGGCAGGCCCTCATCGATGTCGAAAGCGTGCAGACGAGCATGGGTGGCGCCAAGGGTCCGCGCGATCACGGGCAGCCGCCAGGGCCGCCGCGCGAGCACCGTCAGCAGGTCACGTCCATCGACCCGCTCCATGATCAGCCCGGGGCGCCCGTCGAATGTGCGACGGCCCAGCACCGCCGGCACCCGGACTCCCGCCCGCCCGGCCGCGTCGATCGCGACCTCCTCGCGGTCGAGTCTCGCCGCGTGTGATGGGTCCCGCAGCAGGCGCAGGATCTCGCCGTCTCGCCACGCGAAGGTCTCGGACTCGCGGCCCTCACCCAGGAGCTCAAGACTGTGCAGTGTTGTCGCGTCGCTCATCGGCGGACAGGGTGGGTGGGCGGCTTGTCGCCGCGGCGTGCGCCTCCGAGCACGTAGCTCTTGGGCGGGCCGACCGCGCGCACGCCCGACGTCCGCTCGCACCACTCGATTACAAAGCCGGCTCGCCGAAGCTCAGCAAGCGTGTCGCGCCCGAGGTGACAGCCGCCAGACACGAACGGCCACAACGTTGCGTCCGCCGCCCTCTGAATGCGGCTCACGGCCGGATGCTCGGAGATCACGTGCTCGTTGAACCGAAGGACACCGCGCGGCCTCAGGACGCGGTGCAGCTCGAAAGCCGCGAGGACCGGGTCTCGTACGGAGCACAGGGTGTTGCACGTGACGGCCGCATCGAACGCACTCTCCTCCGGAGGCAGATGCTCGGCAACGCCGTCGATCACACGCACCGGCACAGGCGCGTGTGCCGCTGCCGCGGTCGCGAGGCGCCGCAGCGATGCCTCGGGCTCGACGGCGACGACCTCGGTGACGGACCGCGGGTAGTGGAGGAAGGTGGCGCCGGTGCCGGCGCCCACCTCGATCACGCGTCCCTGTAGGCCGTCGAGCAGGCGTGCGCGACGCTCGGCCATCCCACGCCCGTCGGCCCGTTTGACGAGTATCGGACGGAGCCTCGAACAGAACGGGTGGTGGACCTTTGCCGAACGATCGTCCTGGAGTTCTGCATCACGGCACATCGCTCGCTGACTCTATCACTACAAACGTTATACTCGCGTACATGCCGACCCGTACCAAGACTTCCGGGCCCGACAGGTCGCAGCCCACGCACACCACCCGTGAGCGGCTCATGACCGCCGCGATGCGCTTGGTCGCGGAGCAGGGATATGACGCCGTGAGTGTGGGGGCAATCGAGCAGGCGGCCGGTTTGGTTCCGCGCTCGGGGGCTCTGTACAAGCACTTCAAGGGGAAGGACGAGCTGCTGCGCGCAGCGATCGAACGGGAAATGCGGGCGGTCGACGAGCTCGATGCTGTCGTCGAGATGCTGCCGCTCGGCGATTTACGCGCCGAACTCACGCTCCTAGCGCGTTGGAACCTCTCCTCCCTCGCCCGACGCTCCGACCTCACCAGGCTCGTCTCCCGGGAAGCGCACCGACTGCCGCCCGAGTTGCTGGAGCAGTTGTACGAGCATCTCGTCGATCGCCCATACGCCCGAATCGTCCAGTGGCTGCAGGCACGGTACGGGACGCTCGATGCTCAACCGCCGGACCTGTATCCGATCGCGCTGATTCTCACCCAGACGATGTCTGCGTACCGCAGCCTGCAGGAGACGTTCGGGCGTGTCCCTGACGGCGTCGACGACGAGCGCTACATCGCGGCCTGGGTCGATGTCGCCCTCTCAGTGGCGGCGCGTTACGGCCTCGAATAGCAGCCAGGCGGCCGAGCTCGGCGCCGGGCCGCGAGCGCGTGCTCGCCGTACCTCGGCCTCGCTCCGGAGGACGGCTTCCGGGACTCGTAGTGGCTCCTGCGTTGGTAGCCAAAGCGGGCGCGCGGACGACATTGGCCAGCGCTAGCGGAATGGACGAACACGAGCACTGATGCGCGTCGACCCGGAGCGTGCTGCACTGCTCCACGAAAGCAGTCGTCCAACTGCCTACAGCCCAGGCGCTCGCGGCTCGTCCAACTCAGGCGTCTCGCTGGCTACGCGGGCGGCGCCTGCTTTCCGCGCTTTGCAGGCCGCTCGCTAAGCCGCTCGAGATTCGCTTCGCGGCTCGAAAGGGGGTGTTTGCGGTGACCGACCGGAGACGGCCTTATCGGTCTAGCTCGTTTCGCAGCGGTATACCGATGGCTGCACCGATCGTGACGGGGATGAGGCCGCCGTCCGGCCCTGGTGACCGCTCGCCAAGCCGTGCCCAACGGACGGAGGCCGCCTCCCGCCCCAGCAAAGCAGCGCGACCGACAGCACCAAGCGCGGCTCGCCCGTCCAGGGATCGTTCGCCGGCGCTGATCGCTCCGGACTATTGGTCGTTCGGGAAACCGTGTTGTCGGACCGGCGAGCGCCCCGCATCGTTAGGAGAGCAGGCGCTGAGTCGTGCGACGCCCGAATGCGCTCCGCGGACCTGCACCTGAGTGTTGTCGGACCCCAACGGACCCCAATACAGAAAGGCAATCGCATGTCCAACATCGGGAATCTCATGTCCCACATCGAATCTGACCTGACCGCTCCCGGCGCCCCGGGCACGGTCGACTCGCCCGATGGCGCGCCCGACGACACCATCGATGAGTGGGGCATCTTTGCGTCCACGACCGAGGCGCTGACGCTCACGATCCTGACCGAGCTGCTGCGCCGCACCAGGGAACATCCCGAGGTCCCGGACTCGGTTTCCCGCATCTTCGACGGCGTGTACGCCGCCGAGCTGGACCACTGGCTGTTCACCAGTAAGCACTGGGAGCCGGGCACCACCCGGTTCTGGATCCCAGACGGCTTCTACGGCGGCGAGGGCGATGCGCTCGACCTGACGGCGGTCGGCGAGGGAGTCGCGGCCGGCGAGCACCTGTTCGTCAACACGTATCTGCTCGGGGTCACGACGTTCGCGGCCGCCGGGCACTCCACGTACGCGCGCTACGCAGCCGAGCTCGCCGCGAACGAGTCCGAGCACCGCTTGCTCGGGCAAACGCTCGCCGGCGCAAGCCCGCCCAACGACCTCGGATTCGCGGAGTACGAATTCGATCGCGTCAGTCAGATCGCGGCGGCCGCGCAGAGCGCCGGCTTCGGCTTCGGTGAGCAGGGGACGGCCGCCGGTCGCTTCTATGACCTTCCACAGTCGCCGATCGCCCCGCCGGTCCAGATCACCTCAAACGAACCGCGGTAGGCGAACGCGACGCACACCTCATCAGGGGCAGCACCGGCGACGGGCGGTGCTCGTCCCTGGATGAAGGCAGCCGCGTGCAGACGCGGGGCGCAGCGACAGCGAACCCGCCTCAATCGACTAGGAGGTAAGAAGTGACGCAATCGAGTTTGTATGAACCCGCACCACCAAAGAGACAAATAACCGAGGCGACGATTCCCATGAAAGCAATCGTGGTAACGGACGAGGCCGCGGGAACGGCCGGGATGACGCTTGTGGACCGGCCCGAGCCGCCGGCAGCGATAAACGACGTCATCGTTCAGATTCATGCTTCGGGGTTCGTCCCGACCGAGATGGAGTGGACCTCGACCTGGGTCGATCGCGTCAACCGTGACCGAACACCGTCGATCCCTGGGCACGAGCTGGCCGGCGTGGTCAGCGCCCTCGGCTATGGCACGACGGGGCTGTCGGTGGGACAGCGGGTGTTCGGTCTCGCGGACTGGCATCGCGACGGCACCCTGGCGGAGTATGTGGCGATCGAGGCGCGTAACCTCGCGCCGCTGCCGGGTGACGTCGACTTCACGGTGGGCGCGAGCCTGCCGATCTCGGGTCTGACCGCGTGGCAGGGACTGTTCGAGCACGGTCGCCTTCGGGCAGGGCAGAGCGTCCTCGCGCACGGCGCGGCCGGCGCAGTCGGGTCGATGGTGACGCAGCTCGCACGCGAGGCCGGCGCCTACGTCATCGGCACCGGACGCGCCGCCGACCGTCAGACGGCGCTCGACTTCGGCGCGGCCGAGTTCGTCGACCTTGAGAACGACGCGCTCGAGGACGTCGGCGGCGTCGACCTGGTATTCGACGTCATCGGCGGAGACATCCAGAAGCGGTCCGCAAGCCTGATCCGGGCCGGAGGAACCCTGGTGACCATCGTAGGGCCCGCCGAGGCGCGGCCCGCCGACGGCCTGGCCGTCGACTTCGTCGTCGAGTCCGATCGCGCCCAACTGAGTGAGATCGTCCAGCGGGTGCGGGATGGACGAGTGCGGACCAACATCGGCAACGTCGCGACCCTCGACGATGCCATCGCCGCCCTCAACCCGACCGAGCGACGCAACGGGAAGACGATCATCCGCATTCGTCCATAGGACTCGGCGACGGTCGCCCCCGTTACGACGTAACGGAGGCCTCGTCGTCTTGCTTGGCGAGGCGCGGGAGACGCTTCACGCGCCAACGCCGAACTTGGCGGCGGCGTTCGGAAGCAGTCCGGCGGCCTCGGGATCCGACCATCGTCGCCTATCCGTGGGGCGACCATGGGCGCGGGCAAGTTCGGCCCGCCGGGCTGGCAGGACGACGCCGACTGGAAGGAATGGTGGGGTCCCGGTCGCCGACGAGGCCCTCCCGGGAAAGAGTCACGCGATGGCGGCAAAGCGAGGCTACGGCCTCGCCAGGGTTGCGGCCCTGCAAATCGCCAATTGCAGGGCCGCGGCGCTTGCTTTCCCTTGGCGAGCGGTAGCCAGCATCGGCGCTGATGGCGTCGCTGCTTTGGACGAGTAGCAGTCGTCTCGGCCGGACGGTTCGGGGCTAGTGCCTTCGCGCGAAAGCGATCGTCCATGGATGGCCGAGGGTGCTGACGGACACTGTGGCCGCGAATATCCGAGCCTCCTCCGATCGGTTCCTGCGCAACCCGATCGTCGCCCTGCTCGCGCAGCGGCCCCTCATCGACCACGGTCGCGGGCCGGCCCGACGGCGCCAGCGGGTCGCGGCGGGAACGTTGCGTGGGTTCGATTCCCACCGTCTCCATAAAGGGCTTGAATAGCTGATGCTTGCTGGCTACGGCGCTCGCCCGCTTCAGCTGGCCGCCGCGGTCGTCGCTGCCGAGGGTCAGCCGGCGTCACTGGGGATCGTCACTCTCGATGAGCGACTCGCGGCGGCCGCGCGACGTGAGGGCTTCACGGTGGAGGCCATCGATCGCGCTGGATGAGGTCTTGGCGAAGATACGTCATGCACAGGCCGGCGGCCGTTCACCGAACCGCCTGCGTGGTGTTGAGGGTCTCGTTCAGCCAATCCATCATCAGCGGGATCACATCGCCGAGTTGGGAGATGGCGCAGTGTCCAGCGTCCGGGAGGAGCTCTACGCGCGTGCGGCGACGGTCTTGGAAGACGAGCGTGTCCTCTTGAGGGACGTGGATGTCGTCGGCCCCGTTGACGACGATCATCGGCGAGTTTGTGTCCTGGTCGAGCAGTGGCCGCAACGACATCTCCGCGCCCCGCGCGGCGGTCTCCTCCGCGGTCGGCTGGCGGTCGAATCCGAAGGCGTTGCTGACGATGTCCGCCATGCCAAATTGAAACGAGCGGGCGGGGGCGAAGGCGGACTCGACGGGGCCGCCCAGCACGATCGCTGCATCTACGGTGCCTGACAGGCCTGTCGCGGCCGAGAAGTAGCCACCCATCGAGATCCCGAGGTGAGCGACCGTCCCGTCCCCCAGCTCTCTGGCGTGGACGACGAGCCCGTCGATCATGTCCAGCGAATCGCGGCTGAGAGCAATCGGGCACTCGCCGGTGCCCGGGATGTCGAAAGCGATTACGCGAGCGCGGGTGTTCAGGGCGAACGCGACGAACAGGGCATGGAGGTCCATCTTCCACGAGTCGACGCCGCCACTGGCGATCAGGATGGGCGCGTTCACAGGGAGCTCCGGTGCGGCGAGGACGTGGACTGGCAGGCGAGTGGTTGAGCCCTGATATGGCACCTCCAGGAACCTGCGGTCGAAGTCGACGGGGAAGTCCTCGGCCGCGAGCAGGTAGTGCTCGAGCTGGTGTTGCAGCGCCTTGCGCTTGGCGTCGTCGGCAATGATGGGGAACTTCGCCCAGCCGTAGGCCAGCGTCGCAAGAGCCTCGTTGCCTTCCTCGGCGTAGCGCGCTCCCAGCTGTGACCACTCGAACACCCACCCGCCTGGTGCATCGGGCCACATGTCCGTGATGGCAGCCCGCATCGCGTCCGCGTCCCGGGCCGGCAGGCCGGTGTTGACCATCTGTGGATAGCGCTCGACGAACAGTTCCTGTGGATCCAACGGCCACTGGTATGGCATGTCTCGCTCCTCTAACGCAGGGGTACCTGCGCTAAGCCTGGCAGACCACGGCGCTAAACGCAAGTCAGCCTGCGTTATTCTCTTGGACGTGTCTCAGGCAGCAGTTCGTAGCCGCCCCGGAGGACGTTCGGCGCGTGTTCGCCAGTCCGTCCTCGACGCCACCCTGACGCTACTCGCCGAGCGAGGCCTGGACAGGGTCACGGTCGCCGACATCGCAGAGTGCGCCGGCGTGCACGAAACGTCGATCCGCCGTCGCTGGCGCACGAGGGAGAACCTCATCTACGACGCGCTGCTGAACTACAGCGAACTGCATCTCCCCATTCCCGACACGGGATCGCTTCGCGAGGATCTCGCCGCGTTCGCCTCCGAGCTCGCCACGTACCTCACGACGCCGCTCGGCCGGGCGCTGCTCTACGCGATCGCAACAACAGGCGAGGACCCCGCGCTTGCCGACGCTCGGACCGCCTTCTGGCAGACGCGCTACGACCTCGCGAGCACGATGATCGAGCGCGGCGTTGCCCGCGGTGAGCTTCCCGCCAACGTTGACAGTCGGCTGGCCCTAGAGGCTCTGATCGCTCCACTGAATTTCAGGGCGCTCCTCACCGGCGAGCTCCCCGACGGCGACCTTCCGCGTCGACTTGCCGACCTCGTGCTCGACGGGATCAGCTGAGGCAATCGACTCGAAAGCGCGATTGTGGGGCCCGCCGAGGGTTTCGGGACAGGCTGAAGACGGCTCATCTCGTCTTCGCTCCTATCCCAGGCGAAGCATGCCGGGCCGCCGAGGCGCGGCTACGCTCGTGTGCATGAAATCCAGTGCCGAGGTTGCTGGAGACGATCTGGTCGCTCCGCTCCTCAAGACGAAGCTCGAAGCTCCTGGCTGTCCCCGCCTCGTCGTCCGCGAGGACCTGATCGAGGCACTCTCGGAGAATCTGTCGCTTCCGCTGACGCTGGTCTACGGTCCAGCCGGTAGCGGGAAGACCATGCTAGTCGCGCAGTGGCAGGCTTCCGAGCCGAAAGAGTGTTCGGTGGCGTGGCTCTCACTGGACGCCGGCGACAACGATCCCGCGAGATTCTGGATCTACGTCGTGCAGGCTCTGCGCTCGGTGCTGCCCGGGTTCGGCGAGCCCGCGCTCGCGATGCTGCGTGCGCCTGGGATCGCCGTCGTCGATGAAGCGCTCCTGAAGCTGATCAACGAGCTCGTCGACGTGACGAGACAGTCGGCTCTCGTGCTGGACGACTATCACGCCATCGATGACGAGCGGATCCATCAAGGAATGGCGTCCCTGCTCGAACATCTCCCCAACGCGCTTCGCATCGTGATCACATCACGGGCGGAGCCCCCCCTGGGGATCGGGACCTTGCGCGCGCGGGGCCAGCTCCACGAGGTCGACGCTGCCCGGTTGCGCTTCTCGCGCTCGGAAGCCGAGTCCTTGCTCAACGACGTCCACGACCTCGGGTTGCCCGCGGAGATGGTCGGGCGTCTGCACGAGCGAACGGAGGGCTGGGCGGCGGGCCTCTACCTGGCCGTACTCTCGATGCGTGCCCGCGGGGACGTGAGCAGCTTCATTCAGTCGTTCGCGGGCAGCGACCGGCGGGTGGTTGACTATCTCGGCGCCGAGGTGCTCGCGGAGCAGCCCGACGAAGAGGTTGCCTTCCTGCTCGACACAAGCGTGCTCGACAGGTTCTGCGCCCCTCTGTGCGAGGCCGTCACAGGCGTTCGAGACGCCAGGGCGATGCTCGACCGGATCGAGCGCTCGAATTACTTCCTGATTCCACTCGATCCAAGTCATGACTGGTATCGGTATCACCACCTGTTCGGCGAGCTGCTACGTCACGAGCTCGAGCGCATACGGCCGGGATCCGTTGCCGAGCTCCATCGCCGCGCCGGTCGCTGGTTTCTCGACGCGGGGCTCGTCTCCGACGCAATCGGGCACCTGACGGCGGCTGGCGACCTCGAAGAGGTATCCGAGTTGATCTCGACTAACTGGCTGTCGTTCACCAACGTGGGGCAGCGAGCGACGGTCGCGCGGTGGCTCGAGGCCCTGCCCCGAGAACACGTCCTCAGCGACGGCCGTTTGTGCCTCGCGCGAGCAAGGACGGCATCAGTCGTGGGCAAGCGAGACGAGATCCTCGAGTGGGTGGACCTCGCGGAGAGGGCGCCGACGCACAACCCCGCCGAGGACGCATGGATCGCAGAGCAAGCGACCGTCCTCCGCTCGACGGCGTGGGAGATGCTCGGCGACATGGGCGCGAGCAGGCAGCTGGCTGCGCGGCTCGCGCCGCTCGATGGGAGCTCCTTCTGGCACGCGCTCGCTGCAGGCAACCTGGGCGCCGCGGCGCACTGGCTCGACGACAACAGCGAGGCTGTGAAGCTCTTCGATACGGCGCTCGCGCTCAACCGCGACCGGATCGCGATGGTCTCGGTGTTCGCGCTCGGTCAACTCGCCCTGATCGCGGCGGAGGGCGGAGACTGGCGCGCGTGCGCCGACCACGTCGAGGCCGGCTTCGACCTGGTCCGCACGCGCGGTCTCGAGGAGTACTGGCAGTGCAGCTTGCTGCACGCCGCTCACGGGCGACTGCTGCACCATGATCGCCGCCTGAGCGAGGCTCGCTCGGAGCTCGAGAGAGCGGCCGCTCTCGCGCGACGCGGTGTTGGGCTCGTCGAGCTGGCGTACATTCTTCTCACACTTGGTGACCTGCTTTACGAGCTCGGCGACCGCCGCACGGTGCGCGAGCTTGTGCTCGAGGCGCGTGAGCTGCTGTCGAGCGCTCCCGAACCCGGCACGCTCGTGCCGCGACTACTCGGAAAGGCGGAAAGCAGGCTCCGGCTGGTGCTGCTTGCCTCGGGAGCGCGCTCAGTGGTGACCGACGAGCTGACCCCGCGGGAGCAGGCGGTGCTGCACCTGCTTCCCACCGGTCTCTCGGCCAGGGAGATCGGAAGCGAGCTCGGTGTCTCGCGCGACACCATCAAGACACACACCAAGAGCATCTACCGGAAGCTGGGTGCGTCAAGCAGGCGCGACGCCGTCGCCCGCGCCCGAGAGCTGGAACTGCTCTAACCGCGTGGCGTTTCTCACCCCTGGGGTGAGTTCAGTCGGGGTGATGACAACTCACCCTGGTCATCCGCATCCTCGTGATCAAGCATCGAAGCGACCCACGAAGGAGCTGAACTCATGACTACGACCAATATCGATGCCGCGTTCGAGCGCAACCGCACGTTCGCGGCCGCGGGCGACCACGAGGGCGCCGTCGTCTTTCCCAACCTGCGCCTGTTCGTGATCACGTGCCTCGATCCGCGGGTCGACCCCGCTCACTTTCTCGGCCTCGGCCTCGGCGACGCGATGGTCGTCCGCAACGTCGGCGGGCGGGTCACCCGGGAGGTGATCAACGATGTCGCCTTCATCAGCCAGCTCGCCGAGAACATGGTGCCCGACGGCCCGCTGTTCGAGGTCGCCGTGATCCACCACACCCAGTGCGGAAGCGGCGCGCTCGCCGACGACACGTTCCGCCGCCGCTACGCCGAGCGGATCGGCGTCGAAGAGTCGACCTTGCGCGATCACGCCGTCCTCGACCCCGCGATGACCGTCACGCGGGACGTCGGGCGCCTGCGCTCCGCACCTGCCATCTCTCCACGCGTCACCGTGTCCGGGCATGTCTACGACGTTGTGACCGGTCTGGTGGAGACGGTGCTCCCTGCCGGCGGCGAGCCGAGCGAGGGTCGCCTCGTGCATGAGCAAGCGAGGGCATAGGCATGTTCGGGAAACTCGCGAATTTCACACAGGCCAACGGCCGCCGCGTGCTGTTCGTGGCCGTGATCGGTGCCGCGGTCGCCGGCGTGTTCGGGGTCGGCATCGCGAAGAGGCTGAGCCCGTACGGCGCCAACGACCCGTCGACGCAGTCTGTCCAGGCGATGAATCGTTACCAGGCCGTCGCCGGGCGCCAGATCGACCCAGGGGTCATTGCGCTCGTTAGCACCGGCAGCGTCCACAGCGCGAGCGCCGAGCGCCGGGTCCTCGAGATCGAGGCACAGCTGCGCTCGAGTCGCGATGTCGCCCGAGTGTCCAGCTACTACGACAGCCACGACCCGGCGGCGGTCTCGCGTGACCAGCGTTCGACCTATGTCGTCGCGTACTTCCAGCCGAAGTCGGACTCGAGGCTCAAAGACGATGCGACGCGCCTTCAGAGCCGGTTCGCCGGACAGCACGACGTACGACTGGGGGGGACGCAGATTGCGAGCGCTCAGGCCAACACCCAAGTGGGCCAGGACCTTGCGCACGCCGAGCTGCTCGCGTTCCCGCTCATCTTTCTGCTGTCGCTGCTGTTCTTCCGTTCGCTGGTCGCGTCGCTGCTGCCGCCGCTACTCGGTGGCCTCGCGATCTTGGCGACGTTCTTCGCGCTGCGGATCGTCTCGAACTTCGCCGATCTGTCGGTGTTCGCGCTCAACCTTGTCACCGGCCTCGGGCTCGGGCTCGCGATCGACTACAGCCTGTTCATGGTCTCCCGCTACCGCGAGGAGTCGGCTATCCGCGGCTTCGGTGTCGACGCGCTGCGTCGCACCCTCGAGACCTCGGGCCGGACGATCCTGTTCAGTTCGCTCACGGTCGCCGCGGCGATCGCGTCGCTCGCGATCTTCCCGCAGCGGTTCCTGTACTCGATGGGGATCGCGGGCGCGGTGGTCGCGCTGATCGCGGCGGCGCTGGCGCTGTCCGTACTGCCGGCGCTGCTGGCCGTGCTCGGTCCGCGCGTCAACGCGCTTGCCCCGAGGCGGCTGCAGCGCGCCGCGGACCGCGACGCGCGACCGGCCGAATCGGGCTTCTGGCACCGGCTGTCGCGGTTCGTGATGCTGCGCCCCGGCAGGATCGCGGCGATCAGCGCGGCCGCGCTGATCGCGCTGGGGATCCCGTTCTTCGTATCGATCAAGTTCCTGCCCGTCAGCGCAAGCGTGCTGCCCACGACCGCGAGCGCGCGCCAGGTCGATGACGCGCTGCGGACCCAGTTCCAGCCCGGGCGCACCTCGCCGCTCGAGGTCGTCGCCGGTGCCCCCGCGGGATCCCCGCAGCTGAGCGCCTTCGCGGCGCGGATCCGCGCCTTGCCGGGCGTGTCAGCGGTCGCAACCGTGCAGCCCGCCGGGCCGGACCTCTCGCTGCTCGACGTCGCCCCGTCAGCCCCGACCTACAGCGCGGCCGCTAAGCACCTCGTGCACTCGGTGCGAGCGCTGCGAGTACCGTTCTACGTCGGCGTCTCCGGCCAGACTGCGGCGTTCATCGATCTCGAGTCCAGGCTCGAAAGGCATCTCCCGCTGGTCCTGGCGGTCGTCATCGCCTCGACGCTGATCGTCCTGTTCCTGATGACCGGCTCGGTGGTGCTCCCCGTCAAGGCGGTGCTGATGAACGTGCTCGGGCTCAGCGCCGTGTTCGGCATCCTCGTGCTGATCTTTCAGCACGGCAGGCTGGAAGGGCTGCTGTCCTACCGGTCCAACGGCGCGCTCGATGCCACCCAGCCGATCCTGCTCTTCGCGATCGGCTTTGGCCTCGCCACCGACTATGGGGCGTTCCTGCTGTCGCGGATCAAGGAGGCACGCGACGCTGGCCTCGCCAACACCGAGGCCGTCGCGGCCGGCGTCGAGCGAACTGGGCGCATCGTGACCGCAGCGGCGCTGCTGTTCGCTGTAGCGATCGGCGCGTTCGCGACCTCGAAGCTGGTCTTCATCAAGGAGCTCGGGCTCGGTACGGCGCTCGCCGTCCTCATCGACGCGTTCGTGATCCGCACCCTGCTCGTGCCGTCGCTGATGGAGTTGCTCGGGGAGTGGAACTGGTGGGCGCCGGCGCCGCTGCGCCGGCTGCGCGGTCGGACCCCGGCCGATCGTGGTCCTGGCCGGACTCAACCTGCCGTCGAGAGCGCCGACTGACCCCAATGGACGTCGTAGCCCATCGAGACCTCTCCCGTTTTCACGAGCGCCCGAACCAGCGCGCCCGGCGGACCCTGCCGAACTCATCCTTCTCGGCGGCGTACTCGAGCGAGGGGTCGTATCGCTGGGCCGCCGGCGCGTCGCCGCGGAGGAAGTTGACCTCCACCTTGCTAACGAGCCCGCCGCCGAACTCGGCGTAGCAGACGCCCGAGCCCTCGTACGGCGCGGGCGGCTCGCCGCCCGCGATCGTCGCGGCGATGTCGTCAGCGACCACGCGCGCGGCCGCCTCGGCGAAGATCCCGGCCTTGGGAACGTTCCGTGGCCCACTACAGACGTCGCCGAGCGCATAGACGCCGGGGAACCGGGTCCTGAGGTTGGACTGCTCGACGGGCACCCAGTTGTCGATCGAGAGGCCGGCGTCCGCGAGTACGGTAGGCGCCCGGTGGATCGGAATGCCGACGAAGAGGTCGTAGGGCAGCGTCTCGCCGTTCGCGAGCTGTGCCGTGCTGGTCGCTGGGTCGATGCCGGCGACGAGATGTTCGGGCAGTTCCTTGACGTTGCGCGCGGCAAGCCCATCGCGGAACATCTGCGCGACCTCACCGGTCACAGGGACCGGACGCGCCATCGGGAATGTCGTCGTCATCTCCACCGAGTCCCGGATGCCCTGCTGCGTGAAGTGCTCGTGCATCAGGAAGGAACCCTCGAACGGGGCCGGCGGGCACTTGAACGGCTGCCCGAGAATCGAGACGAGCACCTTGCCGCCCGTGAAGTCGGCGAGCGCGTCGCGCAGGCGCTCGGCGCCCGCGAGCGAGTAGTACTCGTGCCCGCCCTGCTCGAAGCCCGGCGTGGCGGCGAAGTCGTAGTCGGCGCCGAGTGCCACGACGACGAAGTCGGCGTCGTACGATCCGGCGTCCGTGGTGACGCGGCGCGCGGCCGGCTGGATGCCTGTGACCGTCTCCTGGCGGAACTCCACGCCGTCCTTCTGGAAGTCGCGGTAGCTGAGCCGGACTTCGTCGGCCGACTGGCGGCCGAGCATCACGTCGAGCTTTGAGAAGCCGAAGAAGAACGAGTCGCTGCGATCGATCAGCGTGACGCGTACCGCGTCTGCGATCGTCTCCGAGAGCCGGGTCGCGAGCTCCAGTCCGCCGAAGCCCGCCCCAAGGATCAAGACGTGCTTGCTCACCGGCGGCACACTACTCACTGTGGGCCCACGCGTAGCGCGAGGGCTTGATCCACATCACCTCTCCCCATAACGCAGAGCGCAGAGGAAAGTTTCGAGCGGGCACTGGCCCGAGCGGGAACGCGGCGCGCGGCGAAGTGGGAGTAGGCTCCGATCTGCCGTCTGATCGCCGCATCACATCCCGAGTACAGGAGGGGACGCTCGATGAGCACGCAAACGATGATCGCCAGCGACGAGCTGTTCATCGGGGGTGATTGGATCAAGCCGCTGGGATCGGAGCGGATTTCCGTGGTTGCCGCGAGCACGGAGGAGCCGGTCGGGTCGGTGCCGGACGGGACGCCGGCCGACATCGACGCCGCGGTCTTGGCGGCACGTGCCGCTTTCGAGGACCCGGGCGGTTGGTCGTCGTGGTCGGTCGAGGATCGGGCGCAGGCCCTGGAGCGTCTCGCCGGCGCGCTTGAAAGCCGCGGCGAGGAGACCGCTCGCCGCGTTTCTTTGCAGAACGGGATGCCGATCTCGCTTTCGCTGCAGGTCGAGGCGGTCTTTCCGTCCGTACTGGCGCGCTATTACGCTGGCCTGATCCGTCAGGCCGCGCTGGAGGAGGATCGGCCGGGGCTGCTCGGCGGCACGATTCACGTGCTGCGCAAGCCGGTGGGCGTAGTCGGGGCGATCGTGCCGTGGAACTACCCGCAAACGCTCGCCATGTTCAAGCTCGCGCCGCTGCTCGCCGCGGGCTGCACGGTCGTGATGAAGCCGAGTCCCGAGACCGTGCTCGACAGCCTGCTGCTCGCCGAGGCGATCAAAGACGCTGAGTTGCCGGCCGGCGTGGTCAACATCGTGCCCGCCGGTCGCGAGGTGGGGGCATATCTGGTGGAACATCCGGGCGTCGACAAGATCGCGTTCACCGGGTCCACCGCGGCGGGTCGCACGATCGCGCGGCGCTGCGGAGAGCTGCTTCGCCCCGTGACCCTCGAGCTCGGTGGCAAGTCCGCCGCGATCGTGCTCGATGACGCCGACCTCGCGGGGGCCACCGAAGCCCTGTTCGCCGCGACGCTGATGAACAACGGCCAGACGTGTAACATCGGCACGAGGGTGCTCGCGCCGCGTTCGCGCTACGACGAGGTTCTGGAAGTCTTCAGTGGCCTCGCTGGCGCGCTTGTCGTGGGTGATTCGCTCGATCCGGCCACGCAGATGGGTCCGCTTGCGAGCGCGCGCCAGCGCGAGCGCGTCGAGGGCTACATCGAGAAGGGCCGGGCCGAGGGCGGTCGGATCGTCGCGGGCGGCGGTCGCCCGCCGGAGCAGGACCGCGGCTGGTTCGTGCAGCCCACGATCTTCGCCGACGTGGACAACAGCGCCACGATCGCCAGGGAGGAGATCTTCGGCCCCGTGCTCGCGGTGATCCCCTACGAGGATGTCGATGACGCTGTCGCGATAGCCAACGACTCCGACTTCGGGCTCGGCGGCAGCGTGTGGAGCCGCGACATCGAGCGCGCGAACGAGGTGGCGAAGCGCGTGCAGACCGGCAGCATCGGGATCAACCACTACATGCTCGATCCCGCCGCGCCGTTCGGCGGCGTGAAGGCCAGCGGCCTCGGGCGCGAGCTCGGCCCCGAGGGCCTTACCGCCTACCTGCAGCTGCAGTCGATCTACGAGGCCCCGCCGCAGGCCGAGTCCGCGTAGTAACGCTCGTCGCCGCCCTCCAGCTAGGAACACGGCTACGCTGTCGTCGCCGTTGGTCATCCCGGTGCTACTCGGGTACGCTCGGCGCTCACGGACAACGAGACTTGGGGAAGAGGGGGGAGTGATGTCCGAACAGGTCGATCCTTCACACATCATGCAGGTGGGTATGGGGTTTTGGGCGTCGAAGACGCTGCTGTCGGCGGTCGAGCTGGAGCTGTTCACCACGCTCGGCGGCGAGGCGATGACCGGCCAGCAAATCGCCGCGGCGCTCGAGCTGCATCCTCGGGCGGTTCCCGACTTCCCGGATGCGCTCGTCGCCCTCCAGCTCCTCGATCGCGCGGGTGAGGGCAGCGATGCCCTCTACCGCAACACGAACGCGACCGCTGTCTTCCTCGACAAGGCGAGCCCCGCCTACATCGGCGGGATTCTCGAGATGAGCAACGCGCGGCTGTATCGATTCTGGGGCGACCTCACGGAGGCTCTGCAGACCGGAAAGCCGCAGAACGAGATCAAGCACACCGGCAAGCCGATGTTCGACGAGCTCTACAGCGATCCGGACCGGCTCGAGCAGTTCATGAACGCGATGTCGGGAATCTCCCTGGGCCCATTCAACGCCCTCGCCGAGAAGTTCGACTTCTCCGCATACGAGACGCTCTGCGACGTGGGCGGCGCAACCGGGCAACTGTCCATCACCGTCGCCGACCGCCATCCACACATGCGCTGCGCAACCCACGACCTGGGCGTTGTCGAGCCGATCGCCAGGCGAACGATCGAGGACGCCGGCCTGAGCGACCGCGTGAGGACAGAGACGGGGGACTTCTTCGGCGAACCCCTGCCGAAGGCCGACGTGGTCACCATGGGGATGATCCTCCACGACTGGGACCTCGAGGGCAAGATGCATCTGATCAATGCCGCCTACGACGCCCTTCCCGACGGCGGTGCATTCATCGTCATCGAGAACCTCATCGACGACGCTCGCCGCGAGAACGCGTTCGGGCTTCTGATGTCGCTGAACATGCTGATCGAGTTCGGAAACGCCTTCGACTTCACCGGCGCCGACTTTGCCGGGTGGTGCAAGGAGGTCGGCTTCAAGGAGATAGACATCCTGCCGCTCGCCGGTCCGGCGAGCGCCGCGATCGCGTACAAGTAGAGCGGCGCTGTAGCATCCCCGCAACGCGCGATTGCTCGCGGAGCCGCCCGAGTACGGTGGCGCCATATGGCTAGGTCGGGAGGGTCAGGCGATGCGGATTCTCCGCAGGCTGAACGTGTGGTTGTCGTCATTTTGGCTGAGGCTTCTGCGGGCGAGCGGGGTACGGATCGGCGCCGGGTCGAAGGTCGCCATCGGCTCGCAGATCAAGCCGGGCACGATCATCGGCCACGACGTGCGGATCAACGGTCCCGCGGTGATCCGCGGGGCGGGGAGAGCCGTGATCGGCCCGTACTGCGCCATCGGGCACCGGCTCACCATCCTCCTGGAAAACCACGCGATGAGCTTCCCCAACATGCAGTTCCAGCTCCAGCTGGAGCTGGGCATTCGGCCGAAGGAGTTCGTTCTCCCCGGCGACGTGGAGATCGGTCCGGCGTGCTGGGTCGGCGACAACGTCACGATCCTGCCTGGCGTGACCGTCGGCGCCGGCGCCGTGCTCGCCGCCGGATCGGTGGTGACCAGAGACGTGGCGCCCTTCGCGATCGTCGCCGGCGTACCGGCGCGCGAGCTGCGCCGGCGATGCACCCCCGAGGTCGCTGACGTGCTGTTGGACGCGGCTTGGTGGGAGTGGCCGGCCGATCGCCAGTTGCGCAACCGCGAGTTCTTCACTGCGGACATCACGAGCGTCTCACCCGAGGCGCTCGCCGCAACGATCAACGAGTGAATCCGGAGGACCCAGCGCGGGCTCCCCGAGTCCGAATGGTTCCGGGGCGAGGTCACGCAGCGGGACGCCGGCGGTACGCTGAGAGTGTGGCGAGCTGGGAGGACGTCCGGCGGATCGCGCTCGCGTTGCCTGACACGAGCGAGCGAGTCTCGCGAGAACGCAGCCAGTGGCTTGTGAAGGACAAGCTCTTCGTGTGGGAGCGGCCGCTTCGCCCGAGGGAAATCGAGGCCCTTGGCGACGGCGCCCCCGACGGCCCGATCCTGGGTGCGCGGGTAGAGCACGTCGGCGCAAAGGAGGCGTTGCTCGCCGACGATCCACGCGTCTACTTCACGACCCCTCACTTCGACGGCTTCCCGGCGATCCTCGTGCGACTGGAGCGGATAGCACTAGATGATCTCGACGAGGTGGTTACGGAGGCATGGCTTGCTCGCGCGCCGAGACGGCTGGCCGAGGGATACCTCGAGGACTCGGTCTGAGCGCCGAACGGTCGCCGCCGCCACACGAGAGCGCGCAGCGACCTCTTCCCGGTCCGAGGCCCGGACGACTAACGGCTCACGTTGAGGTCGGCGAGGTCGACCGAGCTCTGGATCGTGTGGAACCTGACGTCCGGCGGCGCGACGACGGTTGCGGGGATCGCCCGCATGAACTCGGCGATGTGAGCGGTGCCGAAGTGCCTCTCGAGTGCCTCCTGGCTCTCCCACTCCTCGACGAACACGAACTCGTGGTCGATCTCGGTGTCCTCGTAGACCCGATAGCTCAGGCAACCCTCCTCGGCGCGCGATGCGCGGGCGACAGCCTGGCCGATGCGCTTCAAGTCCTCTCGCCGCGCCGCATCCGTCACGACTCGTCCGACCACGACGATCATCGGCTTGCTCCGTTCTGTCGTATGGGCCTCGCCAGCGCGGCGAGCTCGCAAAGGCGACTCCATCACATCGCATCCCGAAACGGCTCCTCCTGCGGGCTCCGCAGGCGGACTTCGCTCAGGAAATTCTTAGGAGAGCTTGAGGTGTCTATGACCGGCGTGGTGTTTCGTGTCTGGCATGGCCTCACAGACGCTCATCCGCTCCACCCACGAGCACCAGACCGAGAGAGTCGATGCGGTCGAGTGCCTGGATGACACGGTCCGCCACCGGGCAAGGCCTGTGGAGCCGATCGAGCCTGGCCGCTACCTCGAGGTCCAGGGACGGGATCAGACGCTGCTCATTCCGCTGGACGGCGAGGCGATTCACATCGGTCGTGGCCTCGCTGCCGACCTGCGTCTGGACGAGAGCTCCGTGTCGCGACGCCACGCGATCCTCGTACCGCGGGCCTCGGGCGCGAGGATCCTCGATGACCGCAGCTCCTACGGCACGTTCGTGAACGGCCGGCGCATCCAGCAGGCCGACCTCGCCGACGGCGACGTGATCGTGCTTGGCAGGGTCATGTTGCGATACCTGAACGTCTAGCTCGCGCGACGCGGGCGATCGAGACGGTCTCGTCAGAATCGGACGACCCTCGTCGATGAACAGGTCTGTCCTTTAGGAATGGCTCGCTGCTGCCGATTCGTTGCCTTGAGATGACGGTTGACCACCCGAGCTTCGGCCGGGATGACATTCGAGTGCCGGCCCCGCCGTCGCTGCCGACGCAGGAGCCCGGCCGAGATCTCTGTCGCCTGGGCGTCGAGCTGAACGCGCGAGCCGACGAGGTGCTCTCGAGGACCGTGCGCGCAACGAGGGCATCCGGCGAGCTGGTGGATGCCTCTGTCCAGGAGCGATTCGAGCGGATCTGCGTGAACTCGACGGCAGCGGTCGCACGTTGGATCGGCGGCGAGGGCCTGGAGGTCACGAGGGATGCCGCGAAGGAGAGCTCGAAGATCTTCGGCGAGCTGGCTGCTCACCGCGCGGCGTCGCTGAACGAGGTGACCCGGCGGTGCTTCTGGTGGCGCAACGTCATGGCCGAGGTGTTGCGCGAGATCGCCGCCGAGCAGGATGTCTCCGCCGATGTGCTCTCGCAAGCCCTGAACCTGGTGCAGCTCAGCGTCGAGTTCAGCCTGCTGCGGATGTGTGAGTGCTTCGAGACCGAGCGCCGGCGAACCGATGAGGAGCTCGGCCGGCGCGAGGAGGAGCTCGCCTTCCTCGCCACCCACGACCCGCTGACCGGCCTGCCGAACCGGACGCTGATCCTCGACCGCGTCGAGCAGATGCTGGCCCGTTCGGCTCGCAACCAGACGCCTGTGGCGGCTCTATTCGTGGACCTCGACAACTTCAAGAGCATCAATGACACGCTCGGTCACGGCGTCGGCGATGAACTTCTACGAGCTGTCGCCGAGAGGCTCAAGGGAGTGGTCCGGCACGTCGACGCGCTGGGACGTCTCGGCGGCGACGAGTTCGTCGTCATCGCGGAAGAGCTCTCATTCGACGCCGGCCCCGAGCTCGTCGCCGAGCGCCTGCTCGACGCGCTCAGGCATCCTTTCAAGCTCGGGGAGGACGGGAAGACCCGCCTGACGGTCACCGCCAGCATCGGGATCGCAGCCGGCGAGCGAACGTCGGCCGAGGAGCTCCTGCGCGACGCCGACGTCGCGATGTATCAGGCGAAGTGGGACGGCAAGAGCCGATACGCGGTGTTCGAGGCCGCGATGCAGCACACCGTCCAGCAACGCCTGGAACTGGACATGGACCTTCGCGAAGCGCTCCAGAACGACGAGTTCTTCCTCGCATACCAGCCGACGTTCGCGTTGAGCGACATGACACCGATCGGCGTCGAGGCCCTGATCCGCTGGAACCACGAGGTGCGTGGCGTCGTCCAGCCCGACGCCTTCATCCCGCTGCTCGAGGAGACGGGCTTGATCACCGAGGTGGGCCGGTGGGTTCTGCAGCAGGCCTGCACTCAGGCCGCCGCCTGGCGTCTGGCGGGGTACGCCATCGACATGGCGGTCAACGTCTCGGCACGCCAGCTCGACAGCGACCAGCTCATGGAGGACATAGAGGACGCCCTCGCCGACAGCGGTCTGGAGCCCGGGGCACTGACGATCGAGATAACGGAGACCACGCTCATGCGCAACGTCGAGGAGACCGCTCGCCGGCTAGCGGCGATCAAGCAGCTCGGGGTGCGGATAGCGATCGACGACTTCGGCACCGGCTACTCATCGCTCGCCCACCTCCAGCAGTTCCCGGTGGACGCGCTGAAGATCGACAGGTCGTTCATCTCCGGGATGCGACACAACAAGGAGGGGGAGACGCTGATCCACACGCTCGTGCAGCTCGGCAAGGCGCTCTCGCTCGACACCGTCGCTGAGGGCATCGAAGAGCAGCAGGAGCTGTCGCTCCTCAAACGGGAGGACTGCGACAGCGGACAGGGCTTCCTGTTCGCGCGTCCTCTCGACGTGGCCGCAACCGAGGCGTTTCTGCAGCGATGGGCCGAAAACGCGGTTCAGGCGCAGGCGCCGCCGCAACAGACCGCCTAGCGTCGGGCGAGCTCGATCGCGAGCTTGACAACCGCCTCCCCAGTGCCGATGCTGCACGGCGCGGGGTGCTCTGGCAGCGCACCCATGATTTGACGTGCCAGCCCGAACGAGATCGGAGGCATCCGTGGGCGCACCACTGACGTACCGGCAGGCCAACCCGTTTCACAGGGCGATGCGGCGTTTCGCAGCCAGTGGACCCGGCTCCTGGTTCTTCGCGCGAGTTCTGCACCACATCGATCGGCCGGTCTTCCGCCTGACGGGCGGTCGGCACACGCTGGCGAGCCTCGTGTCCGGCCTGCCGGTGGTGATGATCACGACCACCGGCGCTCGAAGCGGCGTCCAACGCACGCTGCCGGTTCTCGGCCTTCCCACCCCCGATGGTCTTGCGGTGATCGCGTCGAACTACGGACAGGAGCGGCATCCGAGCTGGTACCACAACCTGCGGGCCAACCCCGAGGGCTACGTCACCGTCGACGGCGTGCGCAGCGAGTTCCGAGCCAGCGAGGCGCAGGGCGAGGTGCGGGCTCGCATCTGGCAGGAGGGCCTCGACGTCTACCCGGGCTGGTCGCAGTACGAGCGCCGCGCGTCGCACCGCGAGATCGCCGTGTTCGTGCTCGAGACGACCTGACCATCGGGCTGGAGCGCGGGCTCGTCAGCGGCCTTTCTCGCTCTCTCGCAGGAACGCGTGAAGGCGCTCGTTGTAGGGGGCGCCCGTCGCGGGGATGGTGTGGCCACGCCCGCTGATCACGGCCCGCTGCGCGTTCAAGCGGCCGGCCACCGCGTCACACACCGACTCGAACACGAGCGAGTGACCACCCGATATCACGAGCTTGGGGAAGTCCGCGCGGCGCAGCTCCTCGAGCGGCGGGTCGGCCTCCCATGGCGGGCGTTCACGCATGAGCAGCCGGGCGCCGTCGAGCAGCTCACCACTGAGGTGCGGGGGCGTCGGATGCGTCGAGCCGACCCCTCCCCGGAAGGCGCGCAGGAACTCCAGCGGCTCCAGTGAGCCGCCCGATTCGTAGAGGAGCTCCCCGCCGGCGACCTGTGCATCGACGCCGGCGTCCCCGGCAGCGACCCGCAGGCAGCCGGGCTCGGAGATCGTCAACGAGCGAACGGCGTCCGGCCGCAGGGCAGCGGCGTAAAGCGCGATCACGGCTCCGTAGGAGTGTCCGACGACGTGCGCGCCGTCGCCGATCAGCTCCGCCATCAGCGGCGCCTCGGCCTCGAAGTCCCCTCGGGGCAAAGCCGGGCTCGCGCCGAAACCGGGACGGTTGGGGAGGCTCAGGGTCCAATGCTCGGCGAGCGTCAGCTGTTGACGCCACGTGCGGGTCGCGCTGACGACGCTTCCATGGATCATGAGAACCAAAGGACCGCAGCCGAGCCGCGTGACCTCCAGTGACGACGTAGAGTCCGCCGACGTCATGTGAAGCGGATCGTATGCGACCGTGGATGGTCCGCCATCGGCGCCGATGATGGTCGACCGCCGCTGCTGCTGCCCCGGCAGAGCCGAGCCGGCTGCGGCGCCGTGATCTTCAGGCGCGTGCGTGTTCGGCGAAGCCCTCGGGCCTCAGCTCTGCCTCGATCGCCGAGCGCACCGCCTTGAGCGCTCCAGCGCGCGCGCGGAGCTTGGTGGCCGTGTGCGCCGCGGGATCGACCTCGACGAGCGCCTCGGCCGCCTCGAGACTCGCGGCCTCCAGCTCCGACTCGGCGACCACCCGGTCGAGAAAGCCCGCGGCGATCGCCTCCCGCGGGCTGTACATCGTCGAGGTCACGACGGCGCGGTCGAAGTGAGCAGGGTGCAGGCGCTGACGCGCGATCTCGATCGCGAACCACGGGACCGTCATGCCGATGCGCACCTCGTTCATGCCGAGCCGGAAGGGTCCATCGACACCCAGGCGGCAGTCCGCCGACAGCAGCAGGAAGGCGCCCGCAGGCAGCGCGTGACCGGTACATGCCCCGACCACTGGCGTGGGGAACGACAGTATGCGCTCGGCGAGCGTCGCTCCGAGCAGCATCATCTCGAGGATCTCATCCTGTCCGCGAGCGAACACGTTCAGGTCGAACCCTGCCGAGAAAATACCCTCGCGACCGCTCAGCACCACCACGGCCCGGTCGCGCTCCGCCTGATCGAAGGCCTCGTGGATCGCCCTCAGCATCGGGATCGAGAACGCGTTGACCTTGCCGTCGTCCATGCGGATCGTCGCTATGCGCCCGTTTCGCTCGTAGGTTGCCAGCTTGCCCATGTCAGCTCCTCATCGCTCGAATTCGCCGGAGCCGAAAGCATAACGTAACGTCGTCCCGAAACGCTGTTACATTCGATCCCATGCATGCACGGAATCGCCGCCGCGGCGGAGGCCCGCGTGGGGTCGGCCAACCCGACCGCCGAGCCTCGCCGCTGACGGCCGCGCGCGGATAGGTTGCGCACGTGCCACGGGCGAAACTACGTACACCCGAGCTGCGAGACCACGTGCTCTCCGTGGCCGTGGACCTCCTCGCACGGGACGGGGTCGCGGGATTCACGGCGAGGCGCATCGCCACTGAGGCAAACACGTCGACGCCCGCCATCTATGAGCTGTTCGGGGACAAGAGCGGTCTCGTCCGTGAGGTCTTCTTCGAGGGGTTCCGGCTCCTGCGCCGCCAGCTGGACGCGGTCGATCGATCCGACGATCCGCGGGCCGACCTGCTTGAGCTGCTCAGCCGCTACCGCGGCTTCATGCGCGAGAACCCCGTGCTGTCGGACGTCATGTTCTCCCGTCCGTTCACGGACTTCGAGCCGGGGCCAGCGGAGCTCGACGCCAGTGGCTCGGTGAGGATCTTCATCGTCGAGCTGGTCAGTCGCTGCATCGAGGCCGGGGTTCTCCGAGGGGACCCCACCGACGTCGCGCACGTGCTCGTCGCGCTCGTGCAGGGTCTTGCCGCGGCCGAGAACGCCGGCCGGCTCGGGACGAGCATCGAGTCGGTCGACCGCCGATGGGCGCTCGCCGTCAAAGCCGCAATCGATGGGCTGAGCGGCCAGCGGAGCAAGGGCGCGTCGTGACCGGTGTCGATGCGCTCGCCATCCATGGATGGAGTATCGCGTTACTGGCCGATGCTCCGGCGTGTCTCGCGCTCGCGTCAGCTCGTGACGCGCACGACACCGCGACCGATGACGTCCACCTCGCCGCCGGGTTCGCAGTTGGCGATCGCGATCGCCTCGCGCGAGAGGCTGCGCCGCAGTGCCACGAACGCAACCGATCCAAGCACGGCCGGCACCCACAGCGCGATCGCTCGGTAGCCGAGCACGGCCGCCGTCGCCGCACCGACCGGGACCTTGTACAGGACGAGCGTGCCGACGAGGCCGACATCGACGCCGCCGAGGCCGCCCGGCACCGGCAGCAACCCACCGAGCTCGCCGATCAGGTAGCCGATCCAGATGATCGACAGCGGCGGGGATGCGCCGAAGGCGTGAAACGTGCTCCAGAGGATCATCACGTCGAATCCGAGGTAGCCGATCAGGCCGGCGATCAGCCACGGATCGTGCTGGCGCAGCAGGACGAGCGACTCCTCCACGCCACCGGAGAGCGTGCCGAGCAGGCGCGGCAGGCGTGCGTGAGGTTCGCGGCGCGCGGCCGACCGGCGCTGCGCCCTGCCCGCCCAGCGTCCTCCGGCGATCGTCAGCACGATCGCGCCTGCGGCGACCAGGCCGGGGACGAGCGTGAGCGCGAGCGATGACGGTCCTTCGAACACGCCGAGGGCCATCCCGAGGCCGAGCACGATCACGCCCACCACGTTCGGCACGCTCGTGAGGAAGAAGAACGCGACGCTACGGCGCGCGATGCGATCGGTTCCCATGCCGGCGCGCCGCAGCGCCCACGCCCCCAGCGCCAGACCGCCGACTCCTCCGGTCGGCACGACGGCGTTGGCTCCAAGCTCGGACAGGCCGATCTCCGTGCTCAGACGCCAGCTCAGGCGCCTGCAGAAGACCGAACGGAAGACCGCGACGTAGGAGAGGCCCGAGAGGACCTTCAGCACGCAGCCGAGCACGAGCCACCCGGGCTGTGCGTGCGAGAAGCGGTCGCGAAGGCTGGCGAGCCCGGGCACCAGCGTGATCACGGCCACCACCACCACGATCACCGCGCCGAGGGCCAGCAGCCTGCGCCGGATGTGCCTGCGATCGAGGTTGGGCGGTTCCGGAAGCTGCTCGCGAGAGATCTCCGGGGCGCGCGTCGCGACGCTCATGGTCCGACGCTAACACCGTCGAGGTCTGCTTCCCTGACCGTCCGGCGCGAGAGGCTGCGCCGCGCGGGTCAGTCACCTCTCGATCACGAGCTTCGTCCAGCCTCGCTCCAAGAGCGCGTCAGCGGCGTCGGCCCAGGGGATGACGCGCGTGGTGACCAGCTCCGGATGCAGCGTGCCGGCGGCGGCCAGCGCGAGAACGTCGGGCATCGCCTCGCGCACATGCGCGCGACCAGTGCGGAAAGTGATGCATTTCGTGTACATCTCGAGCAGCGGCAGGGTGGGCTGCTCGCCGAAGTAGATCGCTGAGCTCGTGCAGATCCCGTCGGGGGCGGTCGAGCGGAGAGCCAGGGCAAGGCCGTCGGGGTCCGCGCTCGCGTCGACGGTGATCCGAAACGGTCCGAGTCGCTTGGGCATCTCGGCGAGGGTCTCCGCGCCGAGCGCCGTGGCGATGCGACGCCGTGTCTCATCGCCGTCGACGTAGAGCACCGACTCAGCCGACAGCGCCAGGGCGAGCGCCACGGCATACAGCCCGATCGAGCCCGGACCGGCGCCCCCGACGACCAGCACGGGTGCGCCCGGGTCCTCCCGGAGCGGCTGTCCAACGGTTCTCCACGCGTCGCTGATGTTGTCCGAGGCGCTTGCCACGGTGGCCGGCTCGACTCCCTCCGGGACCGGGACGAGCATGTGCTCCGCGTAGGGCACGCAAACCACGTCCGATAGGAAACCGCCCCACTCGCCGACCGCGGGTCCGAACCCGTACGTCGACATGAACGCGACCTCGCTGCAGTTGCCTGTGCGCCCGCGCCGGCACGAGCTGCAGGTGCCGCACGAGATCTGGAAGGGCACGCTGACGAGCTGCCCCGGCTGCAGCGAGGTGACCGCGTCGCCGACGTCGAGGACCTCCGCCACGCACTCGTGGCCGAGCGCGAAGGGCGCGGCGAATGGGGAGCTGCCGTCGATGATCAGTGCGTCGAGATCGCACGTCGCCACGGCCTTTGGACGCACGAGCGCGGCGCGATCGGAGCGGAGCCTCGGCTCGGTTGCCTCGCGCCACTCGAGGCCGTTCGGGCCGGTGTAGGTGAGCTGCAGCACGTCCTGCTCCTTTCGCTATGTAGACCGGTCGTTATAGTACAGGAATGAGCCGGCGGGCACCCAACACGCCGTCACGCGCCTCCTCGCGGGATGCGTTCATTCGGGCGACCGGCCGGCTGCTGCGCCAACAGGGCTACGACGCGACCGGTCTCAGCGAGATCGTCGCCGGCAGCGGCGCGCCCAAGGGGTCCCTGTATTTCCACTTCCCGGGTGGCAAGGAGGAGCTCGCCGTGGCCGCGATGCAGCGCGAGGGTGGCCAGCTGCGCAGTGCGATCGCGTCGATCATGTCCTCGGGCGACGATCTCGCCGCCGCGCTGGGTGCTCTGGTGGACGCACTGGCGCAGGGGCTTGAGGGGTCGGGCTTCAGGGACGGCTGCCCGATCGCCACGGTGACGCTGGAGGCGGCGACGCGATCGGAGGCGGTGCGAGCCACTGCTGCGAGCGTGTTCGAGTCGTGGCTCGAGGCTCTGCAGGAGGGCTTCATGGCCCGCGGCCTCGACTCGCCGACGGCCAGGCGGCGGGCGCTGCTCGCCCTGTCGGCGATCGAGGGCGCTCTCATCCTGGCTCGCGCACGGCGCGATCTCGAGCCGCTCGTCGCGGTGCGTGAGGAGCTCGTCGAGCTCATGGCCTGACCGTGGCTCCGGGCGCCGTGTCAGACTCGCGGCGTGGCAGGCACCGATCGAGCAGGACCCGCCGTCGTGGGTGACGGTACGGCGCTGGCCGAACAGGCGATCAGCGCTCATGGCGGCCGGAGCGCATGGGAGCAGGCCCAGGAGGTCGTCGTGCAGATCTCCTCGGGCGGCTTCGCGTTCGCCACCAAGCTCCAGGGGCATGCGGTGCGCGGGGTGAAGGCACGCGTGGCCACGCACGGCCAACAGGTCGTGTTCGAGCCCTACCCCTCGTCGGGTCACCGCGGCGTCCTCGATGAGGATGGCGGCGTGCGCGTCGAGACGGGCCCCGGCGCGGTCACCGAGACCCGCGAGAGTCCGCGCGCGGCGTTCAGCGACCTGCGGCACAGACTCTGGTGGGACCGCCTGGACATCCTGTACTTCGGGACCTACGCGATTTGGACGTACATCTCCGCGCCGTTCGTGTTCCTGCGTGAGGGGTATCGGCTGCAGGAGCTCGAGCCCTGGGAGGAGCAGGGGCAGCGCTGGCGGCGACTGTCGGTGACCTTCCCCGACGGCGTCCAGACTCATTGCCGGGAGCAGGTCTTCTACATCGGCGATGACGGGCTGATCCGCCGGCACGACTACACGGCCGAGCCATTCGGGGAGTGGGCGAGGGCGGCCCACTACTGCTTCGCTCACCGTGCGTTCGACGGGCTGCTCCTACCGACGCGGCGTGTCGTCTTCCCCCGTCGCGCGGACAACACGCCCCGCTCCCGTCCGCGGCTGGTCTGGATCGAGGTCTCCGCGCCCTCCGGATAGCGCGAGCGGAGCAGCCTCGATCTGCGCCGGGCCCGCGGGCGAGGCTGTCAGGGTCCGCCGATCGAGAACGGCGCGAGGTAGGCGCCGTCCTGGTGGACGAGCAGTTGCCCGCCCATCCCGCTCGATGGGACCGGGGAAGTCTGCACGTTGAGCGAGAACTGCTGGCCGATCGGCAACGATCCGCCGCTGCACATGAGCGTGTCGTTGGCGCTGTTGGTCGTCGTGATCGCCGCCGTGGGCAGCTGAGTCGGGCAGATGTAGTTCGTGACCTGGCGCGGTGTCGTGCCGGCCGGTGGGAGCACCACCTTGATCGCGTCCGCGGGGTTGGTCGAGTCCGCCGAGCGGGCCAGCGGAGCGGTGTAGCTGGCTCCCAAGAGCGTGGCGATGAGGTGGACCTCGTTGAGGCCTTCAAACCGCCAGGATCCGCTGAAGCCGACGCGATAGCCGGTCATCGGCACGTGCTGGGTCTCGTGGAAGCCGAGGTAGTGGGCGAGGACGGCCATCCCGCCGAACTCTTCCTCGTCGTCTTCTTCGTAGTCTTCCGATTCCCAGTCCTCGACTTCGTCGCAAAGCTCGTATACAGCGTCGTCCGCGAGCCGGCTCGGGCTGGTGTTCGTGGGAAGCCCCGTCAGTGGACCAGCGAGCACGTAAGACGCCGCGATGATCGCGTTGCCGAGGATGTAGGTCTCTTCCGGGTTCGTCGAGCAGAATTCGTCGCCGCCCATCATGTGTTTGCTGGCCAGCGCGACGATATTCGCCTTCAGGACCTCCTTGATCAGGTGCTCGTTGCGGGCTCGCACCCAGAATTCGTCGTCCGCGGGTCTGGCCGCATGGGCACGCGCGAACGGCGCGGTCCGCGCGAGCGCGGCCAGTCCGTACGGCAGCGCGGCGACGCTGCCGGCGCGCCTGTGGAACACCTCGAGCACGCCGAGGAAGCGACCGGGGTGCCCGGGCGCGGGCCGCAGGCGAGCGAGGGCGAAGACCCCTGCCTGCCTCTTGTTGATCAGGCGCATCAGCACGGGCTGCTTGCGGTGCGCCTTGCCCTCGCCGCCGATGCTGAGCTCGAACGACAGCACCGTCAGGTCGCCCGCGGCGGGAACCGGCGCCCGCAGCTTGAGTGTCTGGACCCTCGCGGCGCCGGCATCGGCGACCGTGAGGAGAGGAATCATCGTAAGCGCCCCGACACAGATGAGCACACGCGTAATGCGAAGCGTCACGATACGGGCAATCTAGCCGATCGTCCGGCGCCAGGAGCGAGCTCTGGACGCTTGCGTAGTCGCATCGCCCGGCGAACGCCTTCGGGCAGGTACCAGTTCCAGTCGCCGAGCAGCTTCATCAGCGAGGGGACGAGCAGCGCGCGCACGATCGTGGCGTCGAGGAAGATCGCGGCGGTGAGGCCCGCGCCGAACTCCTGCAGACCCACGAAGCTGCCCGTCATGAAGCCGGAGAAGGCAGCGATCATGATGATCGCCGCGGCCGTGATGATCCGTCCGGTGTGCTCGAGCCCGTAGGCGACCGCATGTTCGTTGTCGTGGGTGCGGTCCCACTCCTCACGCACCCGCGACAGCAGGAACACCTCGTAGTCCATCGAGATCCCGAAGATCGTCGCGAACAGGAAGATCGGTATCCACGCTTCGATCTGCGGCGAGCTGTGGAATCCGATGTGCGTGCCGATTCCGTGCTGGAAGACGAGCACGAGCACGCCGTAGGCCGCGCTCACGGACAGCAGGTTCAGCACGACGGCCTTCAGCGGCAGGATCACCGACCGGAACGCACGCAGGAGAACGAAGTAGGTGATCACGAGGACCGCCGCGACGAGCCACGGGAAGGCGCTGTACGCCTTCGCGACGAAGTCGACCCCGAAGGCGGGAGCGCCGGTGAGGTAGACGCGGTCCGAGCGCGGAAACCCGGCGGCCGGTATGTAGCGGTCGCGGATCGCGTGCACCAGCGCTTTTGCCTGGATGGTCCCGGCGTCGGTGCGGCCGGCCGCACGGATCTGCAGCGCCCGGGCGGAGGGGTCCAGGAGATCCGCCTGGCGATCTTCCGCCTGGGAGCTGAGCGCGGGCGCCTGGATCGTCGCGGTCTGGATGCGCGGGTCTCGACGCAGCTCCGTGATCAGACGCAGCTCGGCGGCGAGGGTCGCTGGGGCGCGCGCCCCGCCGGGCGTTCCCGTTTCGACCACCAGCTGATGTGGCGCGAGCGGCCCGGGACCGATCGTCGACTCGAGCAGATAGAGGCCGTTCGATGCCTGCGTGCCGCGCGGCGTGCCGCGGTTGTCTCCGCCCGTCAGACGGAGTTGGAGCGCCGGCACGGCGAGCGCGAGCAGCACCGCGGTGGCGCCGACGAAGTAGACGACCGGATGTCGCATGATCGAGTGGGCGAGCCGCGACCACAGGCCCGGTGCACCGCTCGCCCGGCGCTCGAGCAGGCTCTTCGGGACGACTCGCAGGCGGTTCACCCGCGCCCCCAGGACCGACAGGAGGGCGGGCAGGAAGGTCGCGGAGGCGGCAATCGAGACGAGCGGGATGAGCACGGCGCCCGCACCCATCGAACGCATGAACGGCAGCGGCATCAGCAGCAGGAGCGCCAGTCCGATCGCGACCGTCAGCCCCGAGAACAGCGTCGCCCTGCCGGCCGTCGCCATCGTCGTCTCGAGAGCCTCCTGAGGATTCTCGCCGGCATTCAGCTGCTCGCGGTATCGGAACACGACGAGCATCGAGTAGTCGATGGCGATCGCGAGACCTATCAGCGTGACGATGTTCGTCACGTATTCGGCCATGTTGCCGAGATGAGCGATCACCCACACGAGCCCGAGCGTGGTCGGCAGCGTCGCGAACGCGAACGCGAACGGCACGACCACCGCCCCGAGCGTCCCGAACATGAACAGCAGCACGATCAGCGCGATCGGCACCGCGACCGTCTCGCCTTTGCTCAGGTCACGGCTGTAGATCGGCTGCAGGTCGTGGCTGAGCGCCGGAAAGCCCGTCAGGTAGGTGCGCGCGCCGGGCACGCGGCCGACCGCCGCTCGCATCCGGTCGGTGTAGTTTTTGGCGTCGGCCGCCTGGAGGGGGGTGGCGATCTGAACGTAGGCGACGTTCGCCGCGGCCAGGCGCGGCGGTCCCGCTTTGCCTCCCGGGACTCTCGACGCGGCTCGCTGGGCGGCAGCCTCCGCGATGACGAGCCCGGTCCTGCCGTCGCTCGACCGGACGACCAGCGTGAACGCCCCGTCCCCGCGCTCGTGGAAGCGCGATCGGAGGATTTCAAGACCACGTTCCGCATCCGACCCGGGCACGCTGAAACGGTTCGTCAGCAGCCGGCCGAGGTCCGTCGTCGCCCAACCGCCGAGCAGCAGGAGGATGACCCACGTCGCGAGCACGGGCCGCCGGTGCGCGACGACGAGTCGCGTCCAGTTGATCATCGCGCGTGAACGCACCGGGGATGCCTCAGGCTGCTCGAGCCCCGCCATCGGCGCCATCGTAGCCCGCTCGAGGAGCCGGCGACGCGTGCCTCAGGCGGCCAGCGCGCGGCGTCTGAGCGGCCCGTTCGTGGCCGCCAGCGCCGCAGTGCCCAGCGCCGCGGCGGCGCCCAGGACGAAGACGGCCGGGTAACCGGCCAGCGACGCGGTCGCTCCCGCGATCGGGCCGCCCAGTCCGACGCCGATGTCGAAGAATGCGGTGAACGCGCCGAGTGCCGAGCCGCGGCGATCATCACCGACCTCGCCCACGACCATCAGCGCCAGCGACGGGAAGAGCATCGAGAAGCCGATCCCCACGACGACGGCGCCAACCAGCGCGACGGGCAGCGAGTCCGCCAGCGCGATGATCAGCAGCCCCAGCGCCTCGAGCAGCCCGGCGGCGGTCGCCGTGGGCTGGGCTCCGGCGCGGTCGGGTACGCGACTGAGCACCAGCCGGCTGGCGAAGACGGCGACCGCAAAGGCCGTGAACACCGTGGCGCCGCCGCCGATCCCGCGTGCGCTCAGATGCAGCACGACGAAGCCCGCAAGCGCGGCGTAGCCGAAGTTGGCGAGCGCGAGCGCGACGCCCGGCCGCCGCGCGGCGCGCGGGAAGAACGCCAGCGGCCCGGGCCCGGAGACGCCTGCGGCCCGCGGAGGCTCGGGCAGACGCATTGCGACGATCGCGCCGGCGAGCGGCAGCGCGGCCGTCAGGATCCACACGGCGTCGTAGCCGACGTTCGATCGCAGCAGCTCGCCGGCGAGCGGGCCGAGCGAGAGCCCGCCCCAGACCGAGAGCCCGAAGAGGCCGAGCGCGAGGCCCCGGCGATCGTCGGGAGCGAGGTCCACCGCCCATGTGGCGCCCGCCGTGTAGACGGCGCCCTCGCCGATGCCCACCACCAGGCGCGCGCCGACGAGTCCGCCGACGCTGCCCGAGACCAGGTACAGCGCGCCGCCGAGGGCCATCGCGAGCGAGCCGCCGACGAGCACGATCCGGCGGCCGCGCTGGTCGGCCTGACGTCCCGCGAGCGGACGGCAGATGACCGACGTCAGAGCGAAGGCGCCCACGACGATGCCCACGGCCAGGTCACTGCCGTGGAGGGGTCCACGGACGTAGCCGGGGAGTACGGGAAGGGCCGCGCCGATCGCGAGAAACGCAAGCAGCGCTGCCAGGAAGACGCCCGCGGTGGCCGCGATCCCGGGATGGCGCGCGGCGATGGCAGCAGGTGCGAGCCGCGCCGCGGCGGCGGTCGGTCGGGGATCGCTCACGGGGAGCGAGGCTAGTGGGCGCGGGCGCCCGGCGCGCTCAAGCAGCCTCGGCGCTAGCCGGTGTCGGCTGGTGTCAGGCGCGCGCGTCCAACGGGAGGCGACGAGCGCGCGCGGGCGCGGATCACCTCGGCGACCGCTGCCGGATCGTCCGAGAACGGGACATGTCCGGCTCCGAGCGTGACGTGCATGGCCCACGGCAGCATCGCACGGGCCCGTGGCGCCTGGCGCCTGTAGGGGAGCAGCCGGTCGCGGCGCCCCCAGGCGACGGCCACGGGGACGCTGCGAAGCTCCTCGGGATCGCTGAACGTGTACTCGCTGAAGGCGTCGAGCGTTCCGCTGAACGCGGGAGAGGCCCACGCGTCCTGCAGCGTCGCGACGGCCTCCTCGGCGGGCAGGCGCTCGGGATACCCGTAGGTCTGCGCGAACAGGACGCGGCGGCCGGCGGCCGTGCGCGCGAGGCTCGCCACGGCGGGCCGAAGCACCGCGGGCATGCTCGCGAGCGCCCGCAGCGAGGTCTGGCAGTAGCGGAGTTCGAGCGGGGTCCAGAAGCCCGCCGGAGAGAGGGCCGTCGCCGATCGAGCGGCTCGGCGGCGCGCGAGCTCGAGCGCGATCGCGCCGCCCATCGAGTTGCCGGCGACGTGCGGGCGCTCCAGGCCCAGCTCGACGAAGAACCACTCGAACGCGTCGACGTAGGCGGCGATCGTCGGCTCGATGCTGGCCGGCAGCTGCGAGGAGCGCCCGAAGCCGGGAGAGTCGCAGGCGATCACCTCGAACTCGCCGGCGAGCAGGTCGATCACCGGACGCCACGCCTGCCAGTGATGGCCCACCCCGTGCAGGAGCACGAGCGGCGGACCCGTTCCCTCACGGTGGTGGTTGATCGAGAGGGTCATGCGGCCGCCGGCTCGCCGACGGCGCCGGCGACACGCCCCCGGATCAGGTCGGCCGCCTTCTCCGCGATCATGATCGTCGGGGCGTTGGTGTTGCCTCCGGTGATCGTCGGCATCACAGACGCGTCAATGATGCGCAGGCCCTGGAGCCCGTGCACGCGCAGCTGGGAGTCGACCACCGCCTGCTCGTGCGTGTCGCTCATTCGCGCCGTGCCGACCGGGTGGTAGATCAGCATCAGCCGGCGACGGAGATCGGCTTCGAGCTCGTCCCGCTCGACGCACGCCGGGCCTGGCTTGAGCTCCTTGATCGCGATCTCCCGCAGCGGCGCCTGTCCGGCGATCTCGCGCGCGAGCCGCATCCCGGCGACCATCGACTCGACGTCCTCGGGATCGGAGAGCGTGTTCGTGATTATCCGCGGCTTGGCGATCGGGTCGGCCGATCGCAGCCAAACCTGCCCGCGGGCCTTCGGCGAGACGAGCACGGGCGCGATCACCATACAGTGGCCGTCGTAGGTCTCCTGCCCGTGATCTTCGAAGTAGGCGGCGCCCATGTGGAACTGCATGTCGGCGGCCGGCAGCCCTCCGCGTGTGCGCGTGAAGGCGAAGACCTCCGCCACCGTCGAGCTCAGCGGGCCCGATCTGCGCAGCAGCCACTCCGCCAGCGGCTTCGGCTTGTCCGCCCCGTACAGCGTCTGCTGGTCTGACACTTCCCAGATCATCGTCACGAACGGGTGGTCCTGCAGGTTATGCCCGACGCCCGGGAGGTCATGGCGCGGCTCCACGCCGGCGGCGCGCAGCTCGTCTGCGGGACCCACGCCGGAGAGCAACAGCAGCTGCGGCGAGCCGATCGCGCCCGCCGAGAGCAGCACCTCGCGATCGGCGCGCGCGAGAACCTCGCCGCGCCGGCCCTTGCGCAGGCGCACACCCACGGCGCGGTCGCCGTCGAAGTCGAGCCCGAGCACCGTGGCGTTGGTGCGGACCTCGAGATTCGGGCGGCCCAGCACCGGGCGCAGGAACGCGTCGGCGGCGCTGAAGCGCTGGCCGTTGCGCTGGGTCACCTGGGCGATCGATGCGCCGTCCTGCTCGGGGCCGTTGTAATCGGCGGTCTGCGGGATGCCCGCCGCTTCGCTGGCTTGCAGGAAGCGGCGGTTCATGGGACGCGGTGAGCGCTGCTCGCTGACGCGCATCGGGCCGCCGACGCCGTGGAACTCGGAAACGCCACGGACGTTGTCCTCGGACTTCATGAAGTACGGCAGCACGTCGCGGTAGCCCCAGCCGGGGGCGCCCTGTGCCTCCCAGCCGTCGTAGTCCAGCGGGCGGCCCCTTACGTAGAGCATCGCGTTCATCGAGCTGCAGCCACCGAGCATCTTCCCGCGCGGTATGTACAGCGAGCGGTCGTCCACGTGCGGCTCAGGCTCCGTGGCGAAGTCCCAATCGAGCTTGGTGTGGAACTGCTTGGGAAACGCCGCCGGGATCTTGACGTTCAGCGAACGGTCCTTTCCGCCGGCCTCCAGCAGCAGCACACTCACCGACGGGTCCTCCGACAAGCGGTTCGCGAGCACGCAGCCCGCCGAGCCCGCTCCCACGATCACGTAGTCATGCATCGACCGAGCTTCCCTCCTGCGCTACGGACGCCTGAATCGGGGTCCGATCGGGGAGCGCCTGGAAGCTGAAGTCGCCCACGCTCAGCTCGCTCGCCTGCTCGAGGTACTCGCGCATGTAACCGGGCCAGTTGGCGACGATGCGTCCCTGCTCGTCGCGATACCACGAGTCGCATCCGGTCCAGGCGGTGCCGGCGAAGCGTGCCTGCAGCGCACGGTCGCTCGCCGCCTCGATCTCGGGACGCACCTCGATCGCTCCCATACGGCGGTTGATGAGCTGCTGCAGAGCCTGGCGAATGTAGGCCGCCTGCGTCTCGAGGTAGAAGATGATCGAGCCACCCGACGTGTTGGTGTTCGGCCCGTACATGATGAACATGTTCGGGAACCCGGGCACCGTCATGCCGAGGTGCGCGTGAGCCCCTCCGGACCAGTACTCGTTCAGCCTGGTTGCGTCCCTGCCGGTGACGCTCATCGGGAACATGAACTCGGTCGTGTGGAACCCGGTCGCCCAGATGATGCAGTCGGCCTCGTGGACGGCTCCGTCCGCGGTCACGATCCCCTCGGGCACGATCCGCGTGATCGCGTCGGTCACGAGCTCGACGTTCGGACGCTGGAGCGCGGGCAGGAAGTATGAGCTGAACAGAACCCGCTTGCACCCGAACGTGTAATCGGGCCACGCCCTGGTGCGCGTCTCGGGATCCTTGAGCTGCGAGCGCATGAACGCCGCCGAGCGTGCGCCGGCGAGGCGGCCGACGGTGCGGGGATGGCGGATCGCGAGCGTGATCGCCTCGCAGTACTGGAACATGAATTTGCGCCGGAACTCCTGCACCCCGGGCAGCCGGCGGATCGCCTCCTTGACGATCGCCGGGTAGCGGCGGTTCTTGCGCGGCAGGAACCAGTTGCCGGTGCGCTGGAAGACCGTCAGCCGCCCGACCTTCGCGGCGATCTCGGGCACGAACTGCACGGCGCTGGCGCCCGTCCCGACGACCGCCACTCGCCGCCCGGCGAGCGGATAGCCGTGATCCCAGCGAGCCGAGTGGAAGCTGTGCCCGGCAAACGTGTCGGCGCCCTCGATCCGCGGAACGGCCGGCTGGTGCAGCTGGCCGGTCGCGAGGACGATTGCGTCGGCCTCATAGGTCTCCCGCTCCGCTGTCTCTACGGTCCACCGGCAGCTCTCCTCGCTCCAGCTGCAGTCGGTGACCGTCCGGTTCGGCCGGACGAGCCCGTCGACCTGATGCGAGCGCGCCACGCCGCGGATGTAGTCGTGAATCTCTGCCTGCGGCGAGCACAGATGGGACCAGTCGCGGCGCTTGGCGTACGAGTAGGAGTAGAGGTGGCTGGGGACGTCGCAGGCCGCTCCCGGGTAGCTGTTGTAGAACCACGTCCCGCCGAGATCCGGAGCCCGCTCGAGGACGGTGACCTTGGTGATGCCGTGCCGGCGCAGCTCGATCGCCGCCGCAACCCCGCCCAGCCCCGCGCCGATGACGACCACCTCGAGGCTCCGCCCGGAGTCGGCGCGTGGCTGCATGGCTACGGTCGCGGCTGACATGTGGCCCCTCCTTCTCGCCCCTTGCTGTCGGCCTCAACATTAGGCCCTTCGCCGCCAGCCTGCGGCGACAGCCGCTCAGAATCCAAGTGTCTCCGCCAGCCACAGCGAGGCGTCCGGGATCTGCCTCGGGTCGATGTGGTGTCCACCCTCGGACTCGTGGTACTCGACACGAAGGCCGGCCGCCTCCAGCAGCTGACGCGCGCGACGGGCGAACGCGACGTCGATCACCTCATCGCGCCGGCCGTGGGCGATGAACACGCGCACGCCCGCGCGTGCCCCTGGGTCCGGCTGCCAACCCTCAACGGTCGGCACGAAGCCCGAGAACGCGAGGATCCCGCCCGGCACCGGCCGGTCCTTGCCCAGGCCGAGCGCGTAGCTCATCGCCGTGCCCATCGAGAAGCCGCCGAGCACGGTGCGCTCCGGGCCAACACCGGTGCGCTCCCAGAGCTCGTCGTGAAGCTCGGCCAGCTTCGAGTAGGCGTCGTGGAAGGTCACGGGATCGGGGTAGCCGACGCGCGGAACCCGATACCAGTGGTAGCCCTCAGTCCCCTGCGGCTGCAGCGGCGCCCGGGGTGTCACGACATGCAGGCGGTGCCGGGGGTCGAGGACTTCCGCGAGCGGCAGCAGATCGTGCTCGTCGGCGCCTCTGCCGTGGTGCAGGACGAGCAGCCCCTGCGGCTCACCGGCGGCAGCCCGCTCGCGATAGAGGAGGGAGCTCACGGCGCCCCCTTCAGCAGGGCGGCGGCCACCCCTTCGATCGTCCGCTCGCCGTAGGACATCGATGGCTCACCTGCGGTCAGGACCGCGACCGTGAAGCTCACCCCCGGGCGCTCCAGCCGCGCGACCTGGTTGAAGACCTTTTCCATCGGCAGCCAGCCGCCCTTGAAGAACACCTGCCAATGCGGGCGCGCGACGGCGGGCACCCCCCAGCTCTGCGACGCGTCGATGCCCGCGAGCAGGCCGCGCGCGTAGCCGTAGAACTGCGAGGGGATGAGCTGCGCCAGCGCGGAGAAGAACCGCGCCTGATCGGCGGCCGACGTCTGGGTGAGCGCCCACCAGCCGACAGCGGGCGCGTAGTCGGCCATGCCCGCCTGGCGGGCGACGCGCGCCAGCGCGCCAGCTCCCACGATCGCCAGCACGGCGGAGGCGGCGTTGTTGTCCGAGACGTGGATCATCGGGTACAGAAGCGCGCGGTCACCGGCACTCAGGCCCTGATGCCGTGCGCCCAGCATCTGCAGGTAGGCGACGAGCATCATCGCCTTCACGACGCTGGCCGTGTGGAAGTGCTCGCGCAGATGCACACCCGCCAGACGGCCCTGGCTGTCGACGACGGCCAGCGCGGCAGATCCAGAGCGCGACTCGAGGAACCGCACCGCCGCGGCGATCGCGCCTGCCGACGGGTAGGGCGCCACCGGAATCCCTCGTCCTTCCCCCTGGTACTCGAGCGCCCGCGCGACCGGAACGCTCTCCGCGCAGAGCAGCAGGCACGCGAGCAGCAGGGCAGCCGCCCGGCGTGGGGGGACATGAGGCTCAGCGGGCATCGCGTCTGATCACAAAGCTCGCTTCGGGACAGCGGCGGTGGGTCGCGGGCGGTCCCATCGCGGGTTCCCACCGCGGGTTCAGGCACACGCGGTACACGAAGCGCTTGACGGGGGGGTCGACGATCGCGCTCGCGTACGTCAAACCCGGCGAGAGCTCGCGCGTCGCGGTGACCGCCGCGAGGCGGAACACGGGGCTCGCGCGTGCCGCCAGGAACCAGCGAACGCTGACAGCGCGCCGATCCCCGGTGATCGCGTGTCCCACGCGCAGTGTGAGCCGAACCCGCCCGGGACCGAGGCTCCGAGCGCTGCTGAGCACCTTCGGATCGACGGTCGCGACGAGCATCGGACCCACCACGCCGGGGGAGCCTTCGCTGACGACGCGCAGGCGCGTGTTCCGGTCCGGCCGTATGCCGAGGAACGAGAAGCTGCCGTCCGGCGAGCTCGTGAGGTGTGCCACCGGCGTAAAGCCGCGATATGGGTAGGCGTCGCTCTGGAGCGTGAGCGCTACGCCGGGCACGGCCAGCCCCGCACTCGTCAGTCGGCCCGTCACGGACAGGCTTGAGCCCAGCGTGATCTCGCCCGAGGAGAGCGAGGCCGCGAGCTCGGGACCGGGCGGCGCCGCGCCTGCAGAGGAGACGATCGCTCCTACGCCGAGCAGTAGCGCGATCCCGGCCGACAGCCGGTTCTTGGTCGCGTGTCGATCAGCGTGCGACATCCCCCTCGGCGCAACCGTAGACCATGCCCAGGCGGCGCGGCGCGTGCGCACCCGACGCGCCCACCCGCCCGCGACGGGCCCCGCCATCTAGGGCGTGAACGTGACCGTGGTCGAGGCCGTCGAGCCGGATTCGCCCTTCTGCCCGGGGTTGAAGCGGACTCGCACTCCGACCTTCAGCCTGCGCCGATTGTTGAGCGCCCGGGCGCCCTGGGAGGAGAGCCGGACGCGGATGGTCGCCGTCGTGGGTCCTCGTACGCTCCTGGACGCTGTCCTGAGGCTCCTGCCCGTGACGATGATGCGCCCTGCGCCGAAGGTCTGGACCGTGAGGACGAGGGCGCGATGGACGATCCGGCGCTTGAGGATCTTGACGGGGCAGCCGGCGACCGCGATCTTCGTGTTCTGCTTGACCTGAGCGCCGCTCTGGGCGGTGATCGTGGTCGGCATGACGAGCGGGTGGGCGCAGAGGCTGCCGTTGGCGCCCAGCACCGAGTGGGGGCCCATCGGGAGCGTGAGCGAGAAGCTCGTGACGGGCACGTCGGGGATTGCGGCGAAGGTCGAGCTGGTGATGCCTTTTTTGATGTCGGTGTTACCGACCAGGATCACCCGCACGCCACTGCCTTCGAGGACGATGTCGAGGTCGGGGAAGGCGGCGCCCCCGTGTGAGACGAGGTATGCCGGACCGGTGAGCGGAGTGGACAGCACGGGCGTGAGGGCTGTCGCGTGACCCACGTTCGAGCCTTCGGGGCAGCTGAACGGGTTCGCCGCGAACGTCGCTTCAGGACACGCTTTCTGAAGCGTCGTGAGCCTCGAGGGCAACTGCAGCGGGAGCTGTGTGAACACCGAGCGGATGTTCGCCTGGCGGGCGCCCTGGGTGACGTTCACCTGCAGCAGGGCTCCTCCGGCTTTGTTCGCGTGCGCGTTGCTCGAGGCCGCGAACGTCGGTTTGAAGGCCAGCCCTCCGCAGCTCGTCACCTGGAACGGGCTCGACAGGAACTGCGTCGCGAGAGCGGTCGAGGTGAGGGTCGAGTCGGTCGCGAGCGGGGCACAGCTGGTCGGGTCGAGCAGTAAGCCGGGGCGGTTGACGGCGACGCTGAGGCTCCTCAGTCGCAGCGGCACTCCCTTCACGATCGTCGGCAGGTTGCTCGTCGCGATCACGCGCCCGCTGTAGGTGTCGACGTTGATCGCTGCGCGCGTGACGACGATCCCGAGGTTGAAGGGGCCGGCCACAGCGGGAACGGGCACCGACAGACCGTAGGGGGCGCCGTTGTACGGTCCCGTCAGGTAGACGGGACCTTCGAATTCATACGGTTCGCTGCCCGCGCCGACCTTGACACGCGCGACACCGATCTGGCTCGCCGAAGAGCAGGTCCCCTTCTGAGCCTGCGGTTCGCCGCAGAGCGTCACCGACGGGATCACACCGACCAGCCCGGGTGGCAGCACCGTGTTGACCTTCGACAGGTACTGCTGCCCGTCGGGCCGTGTCAGGTTGAAGGTGTAGGAGGTGGACGCGCCGGCGTTGGACGCGGAGTTCTGCGTGCTCTGCCCGAGGGTGAACGGCGCGGTCACGGAGCACGCGCTTCCGGGCCCGGCGGCGAACGGCGAGCTCAACACGACGCTCGCGGGGGCCTGTCCGCTGTAGGGATCGAGGCTGCTCACCGGCTTCGATGTGCACGTCAACGGGTTTGCGAGCGTTGCTCGCGGTCCACCTTTGAACGTCACGATGAAGTCTTCGAACGGGTCGGGTGGATTGTTTTCGAACGTTGTCGTCAGCTGTCCGTTGCTTTCGTTCACCGCGGTGATGCCCTTGAGGCGCACTCCCACGCCGTAGCGCTTGGATTCGATACCGAGGTAGACCGTGAACGGAGGACCGGTGATCGGGCCCGTGGCGGGCTTGCCGAGGTAAATGGCGCCGATGAGCGATCCCGGCGGGAGGACCGGTGTTTCTATCGCCACGCTCCCGATCTTCGACGCTTCCGGGCAGCCGATCGGCGCGTTTGACCCGATGGCGATCTGGGCTTCGGTGCAGCCGTCAAGGCCGTGGGCCGAGGACGGGTTCGCCGTCATGCCTTCGGGAAGCGTCACGCGTGAGGTCCGCAGGTCCGCGCTGTTGGGGCTGCCGGTGCCGTTGGGGTTCTGAGGGACGTGGAGATCGACCGACAGGCCGTCGGGCGAGTCGGCGGCGGCTTCGCCCGGGCCCGGGCTCAACGACAGGCCCGGTCCGAACGGCACGTGTTCGCAGCCGCCGACGCTGATCGCTCTGGGCGGTTCGCCCGACACGGTGGCTCGCGCCTGGAACTGCCCCGGCGCTTCATGCGAGTCGATGTGCAGGTAGGAGGTCTGGGTGCCGCACGCGCTCGGCAATGTGAGGAACGTGCCATCGCCCGCCGTACCGGTGAACTTCAGCCGGGTCTTGACGATGGAGAGGGTCGTCGGGATTTCCCTGATGGTGAAGAACTCGTGGTAATCGCCCGTCGGCACTCCGCTGTTTTCGGAGGTTTCCGGTTCGTGGTACCAGCTCACGCCGCCGACGATCAGGGTCTGGGTTTTCACCGGACCGATTTCGAGGTTGAACCCGAACTCGGCCGGTGAGCCTTCGGGAGGGACGAGGTTGTAGACGGGTAGCGACACCGGCCCGAACTTGGTGATGCCCACAAAGGCGGTGATTTCGTTTTCACCCACTTTCGTGGAGGACGGACACCCACCGATGCTTTTGAACTGTTCTTCGGTGCACTGCGGAACCGCCTGCGGGTTGGTGCTCAGCCCGGGCGGAATGTCGACCCTCACGTCCTTGAGCTTGCCTTCGGGTTCTCCCAGACCGGTCGTGTTGACTTCGAAGCCCGTGATCCCGAGCGGGGGATGGCCAGCCGCCTGGGTGTAGAACTGCGATTCCGGTGAGGCGTAGAGACATGCCGGCACGTCGGACTTGCAGGTGCCGGCTTCCCAGCTCCTTATTCCGAATTCCGCATGAGCCGAGGATGGGACCAGCGATGCCGCGGCGGCGCTCACGAGCAGGGTGGAGAGTAGGACGCGGATCGAGAACCTCCGCGGTCCCCACTGCTGCCCCTCCAGGCAAGCCGCATATGTGTCGGACCTGATTTTCGACATCCTGTCGCCGGCTTAAGAGAATCGCCCAGCATCCGCTGGCGGCTTGCTTATACCCAGTCCTATTGCTTCTATTCACCGCGGCCGGATCACCTGGACAAGAAGCCGATGTGGCTCGCTCATGGGCGAAGGTGGCTCAAACCTGTGAGCGACGCAGCCGCAGACTCGTCGTGGCCGCGCGGTGAGCAGCTAGGCAGGCACCTCGCGGGGGATGTAAGGCGCGAGCTCGCGCCGGGCGATCGACAGCTTGTGAACCTCGTCGGGCCCGTCGGCGAGCCTGAGGGTGCGCAGGTGCGCGTAGGCCGATGCGAGCGAGAAGTCTTGGGAGACTCCGGCGCCACCATGAACCTGGATCGCGCGGTCGAGAACCTTCAGCGCCACGTTGGGGGCGGTCACCTTTATCGCGGAGATCTCCGTGCGGGCGTGGCGATTGCCGACCGTGTCCATCATCCAAGCGGCCTTGAGCGTAAGCAGGCGGGCCATCTCGATTTCGATCCGGGACTCGGCGATCCAGTCCTGGATGTTGCCCCGCATCGCGATCGGCTGGCCGAAGGTGACGCGGGACACGGCGCGCGCGCACATCGCCTCGAGCGCCCGCTCGGCAGCGCCGATAGCGCGCATGCAATGGTGGATGCGTCCCGGGCCGAGGCGGGCCTGGGCGATCATGAAGCCGTCGCCCTCGCCCGCGATCAGGTTCGAGGCAGGGACACGCACGTCGTCGAACAGGACTTCGGCGTGCCCCTCCTGGTCCTGGTAGCCGAACACGGACAGGTTCCGGGCGACGGTGACGCCGGGCGTGCCGGGTGGCACGAGGATCATGCTCTGCTGCTTGTGCCGTGGTCCCTCCGTGCTCGTCTTGCCCATCACGATCATGATCCTGAAGTGCGGGTGCAACGCTCCTGACGTCCACCACTTGCGCCCGTTGAGCACGTAATCGTCGCCGTCGCGCTCGATCCGCATGGAGATGTTGGTGGCGTCGGAGGAGGCGACGTCGGGCTCGGTCATCGCGAACGCCGAGCGGATCTCGCCGTCGAGCAGCGGCATCAGCCACCGTTCCTTCTGCTCGGGCGTCGCGAACTGGTAGAGGACCTCCATGTTGCCCGTGTCAGGCGCCGAGCAGTTGCACACCTCCGAGGCGATGTGTGAGCGTCCAAGGATCTCGGCAAGCGGTGCATAGTCGCCGTTGGAGAGGCCGGCCCCGAGGGTCGCGTCGGGCAGGAACATGTTCCACAGCCCGGCCTCGCGCGCGCGCGCCTTCAGCTCCTCCATCACCTCGGGCTGGTGATGCGGGTCGCCGGACTCCTCCAGCTGCCTCTCGTAGATCGGCTCCGCCGGGTAGACGTGCTCGTCCATGAACGCGGTGAGCCGCTCCTTGAACTCAGAACAGCGTTGACTTGGCTCGAAGTCCATCTGGTCTCCTCGTCGGGGGCAATGGGCTTAGGATCATCCCCGATGAGCGATGAGAGCGCCAGCTACCGCGCGGCGGGTGTCGATTACGACGCGCTGGACGCCGGCAAGCGGCTCGCGATGTCAAAGGCCCTCTCCACGTCCGAGCTGCTGGCCGCGAGGGGAGGCCGGGCGCTCGACTCATCGCGCGGCGAGCCCGCGTTCGTCTTCGAGCTCGATGGCCGCGCCTTCGCGTTCGTGGTGGAGGGGCTCGGCACCAAGTCGATCATCGCTCGCCAGGTGCTCGAGAGCCAGCGGATCAACCGCTTCGCGGACGTCGCCTATGACACGGTCGCCGCGATCCTCAACGACCTCTGCTGCGTCGGAGCGCTGCCGCTCGTCGTGAACGCCTACTTCGCGACGGGCGCATCGGAGTGGTACCGCGAGTCCGAGCCCGCCGAGGCCCTCCTGGAGGGATGGCGTCGGGCGTGTGACGACGCCGGCTGCACGTGGGGCGGCGGCGAGTCTCCCTCGTTGCCCGGACTGCTCGACCCACGCGACATCGAGCTCGCGGGAGCGGCGGTCGGGGTCCTGCCCCGGGGGCGTTCGCCGATCCTCGGCTCCGAGCTGGCGGCTGGGGACGAGATCGTTCTGGTGGCCTCGAGCGGGCTGCACGCGAATGGAGCCTCGCTCGCGCGCCTGATCGCCGGGCGCCTCAGTGACGGCTACGCGACGAGGATCCCCGGCGGCGCGACGCTAGGCGAGGGGCTGCTCGAGCCCTCGATCATGTACGTCGGGCTCGTGGCGGCTGCGCTCGAGGCCGATCTCGAGGTGACCTACATGAGTCACGTGACCGGCCACGGCCTGCTCAAGCTGATGCGACCCGTCAAGTCGCTGACGTATCGGATCGAGCGGCTGCCCGCCGTGCCGGCGGTGCTCAGCTTCCTCGTCGCGGAGGCGGGCCTCGACGACCATGCGGCGTATTCGACGTTCAACATGGGGAGCGGCTTCGCGCTGTACTGCGCGGCCGGAGCCGGAGACTCGATCGTCTCGCTGGCCGACGATCTCGGGCTCGAGGCGATCGTCGCGGGCCGTGTCGAGGAGGGCCCGCGTCAGGTGATCCTCGAGCCGGTCGGCGTGCGCTTCGCCGGCTCCGAGCTGGAGCTCTCGGCGAGCTGATGTAAGGCTCGGGTCAAGCTTCAGAGTGGGCTCGGCAGGCACGTTTCGCGAGCCGGCTAACCGGGCAGTTTGGCTGGACCGCTTCAAACTTGATGCTGTTGTGTTAGACGGATATGGTTCAAAAAAATCGCCACTGTTCTCCGGCTGTCAGCCGGAGATCTCGATGTCGCCGGACCGGCATGGCTCCGGAGCTACCCGGATCGAGGCGGACCTGTCATCAACCGAGGAGAGAAAACTGATGCGCAGAGCATCCACCTGTCTTGCCGTCCTGGCGCTGGCTGCGGCCGCGCTGGCGCTGCCGAGCTTTGCTGCCGCGGCGCCGACGGTCACCCTGAAAGCGATCGCGGTTCCGATCCCGAAGCCCGGCGGCGGAACGTACCCGGGCACCGGCAACATCTATGGCGCAGGCGCTGCCGTGGAAGCCGAATACCACATCACGGGCACCGAATACGGTGGGTTCCCGCCGCCGCTGATCGGCGTCAACTTCTACCTGCCGTCCGGCACCAAGCTGCACACATCGGGCTTCGCCACCTGCCCCACTTCGACGCTTGAACGGACCGGGCCTTCGGCCTGCCCAGCGAAGTCGAAAGCGGGACCGATCGGCGAAGTGCTCGGTATCGTGGCGTTCGGCAAAGAACGGGTCGAAGAGCCTGCCGAACTGTTCTCGTTCTTCTCCCCCGGCGGCGGGCTCGAGTTCTTTACCTTCGGACACTCGCCGACCCTGCTGGAAATCCTGTCGGCAGGCAAATACGAAAGCCTGAACGGCGCAGGCGGCTTCGGTCCGAAACTCAAAACCCAGGTCCCGCTCGTCGCGACCGTACCGGGAGCGCCGTACGCTTCCGTGAAGTTCATCAAGGTCAAGGTCGGCGCGGCGTTCAAGCAGGGCAAAAAGCTCATCTCCTACGGCACCGTGCCGAAGAAGGGTCAATGCCCGAAAGGCGGCTTCAAGATCAAGTCCGAAATGATCTTCGCCGAAAACGGGAACCCGGCCACGCCGGTCATCGTGCCCGAGTCCTACAGGGCGCCATGCCCCAGGAAGTAGGCGCGGCGGCGCGGTCCTACCGCGCCAGGGCGTAAGCTGGACCGACACGAAGTTGGGATTGGCGGCCCCGCCAGGCGGTGGGGCCGCCTCTCTCGTTGTTGAACGGCAAGGAGCGAGGAAGGACAGGGTGAGGGAGCGGACTGCCGGGAAGAAGGGGGCCGTGGGGATCGCCGGGGCTCTCGGGGCGGTCGCGCTCGTCGCCGTCGTGCTTCTCGCCGTCTCCGCCGGCGGATCCAACGGGTCCTACACGGTGCGTGCGATCTTCGACGACGCGGCCAACATCATCTCCGGCGAGAACGTCAAGATCGACGGGGTAAAGGTCGGGACGGTGGGCTCGGTCACACCGACGCCCCAGGCCAAGGCCGCCGTCGTCCTGAACATAGACAATCCCGGCTTCAAGGACTTTCGCGTCGACGCGAGCTGCACGATCAAGCCGCAGGCGCTGATCGGCGAGAAGTACGTCGACTGCCTTCCGACGCAGCCGCGGGTGGAAGGCACGCCGCTGCCTCCTCCGCTGCAGGTGATACCCGGCGGTCAGGAAGGCGCCGGACAGCGGCTGCTGCCGGTTCAGAGGACCCACAGCCCGGTCGACGTCGACCTGCTCGGTGACATCAGCCGGCTGCCCGAACGCCAGCGGCTGACGATCATCCTCAACGAGCTCGGCGCCGGGCTCGCCGGCCGCGGCAGCGACCTGCACGAAGTGATCATCCGCGCCGATCCCGCGCTGCAGGAACTCGACCGCGTGCTCGCGATCCTCGCGGGTGAGAACAAGGTCCTCGCGAAGCTCGCCGTCGACTCCGACACAGCGCTCGCCCCGTTCGCCAGGGTGCGCCAGCAGGTCGCCGACTACATCGTCCAGAGCAACACCGTGGCGAAGGCGACCGCCAACCAGCGCGGGGCGCTCGCGCGCAACCTCCAGCTCTTCCCGCCGTTCCTCGAACAGCTCGGCCCGGCGATGGAACGCATCGGTCGCTTCGCGGACGAAACGACCCCCGTGTTCACCGACCTCGGCAAGGCGGCGCCCGGCATCAACCAGGCGTTCACGCAGCTGCCCGCCTTCTCCAGCAGCTCCTCCACGTTCTTCAAGAACCTCGGCAAGACCTCGAAGCTCTCCGGTCCGGCGCTCGTAGCCACGCAGCCGCTGCTCGCCCGTCTGAAAGCGCTCGGTTTCGCGGCCAAGCCGTTCGCCGGGAGCTTCTCCGAACTGCTGACCAGTCTGCGCAACACGGGTGGCCTGGAGCGGTTGCTCGACTTCATCTTCCTCGGCGCCGGGGCCGCGAACGGCTACGACCAGCTCGGCCATTTCCTGCGGACCGAGGGAGTGGCCACGCTCTGCCTTTCGTACGTACCTGTGCAGGCCCCGCCTTGTAACCAGCATCTCTTCAGTACGGGAACTCCGACGACGACGGCGACGGCGACCTCGCTGAATGCGAAGGGGATGAGCGTCGTGATGGCAAGGACGCTGGCGGTTCTCCAGGGCGCGACGCCCGCGCAGGCCGTCGCGAAATACCCGGGCGCGGTACCCACCCCCGGCGAAGGCCCGGTGAGGACCTCAAGCGGCGGTAGCAGCGCCACCGCCCATGCGGTCGGCGGCTCGACCGCGGGGACCACCTACTACAAACCCTCCGCCGAAGGCTCCGAAGCCGGCGGGCTGCTCCTCAACTACCTGCTCGGGAACTGAGATGAGACGACCACCACACCCGACCCGAATGCTGGCAGCGGCCGCAGGCGTGTTCGCGCTGATGGTGCCGTCGAGCGCGCTGGCGACCGAACAGGCGAGCACGATCGCGTCGAGTCCGCCCGCGACGACGTCGCCCGCCACCCCGGCCGAAGCCCCTTCGCCGACGGTCACCTCGACCGTCGAATCGCCTGCGACTCCGACGGCGACGAGCACTACCCCGCCCGCGGTCGTGACCCCGCCGCAGGTTCAGGCAGAGCACCCCCAGGGGATCACGCCAGCCGGCAAGCCCGGCGCCGCCGGCGCGAGCAAGCGGGGTGCCGCCACGACGGAAACCAACGCGCAAGCGCGCGCGACGAGCCGGGCGCCGTCGCCGTCGGCGTTGACGCCCGCGCTGCCGTTCGCCCTGGAATCCTCGATCGCGGGCGTGCCCGGCTTCTTCATCGAAAGCTTCCGCATCCCGCCGTTTCTGCTGCCGATCTACCAGGCGGCCGGCACCGCCTACGGAGTTCCGTGGCAGGTGCTCGCGGCCATCAACGAGGTCGAGACCGACTACGGCAGGGACCTCAGCGTCTCGAGCGCCGGCGCCGAGGGGTGGATGCAGTTCCTGCCGTCCTCGTGGAGCCAGTATGGGGTGGATGCCAACGGCGACGGCTTCAAGGACCCGTACAACCCGGCCGATGCGATCTTCGCCGCCGCCCGCTACCTGCGCGCGGCGGGCGGGACGAGCAACATCCGCGCCGCCGTCTACGCGTACAACCATTCGCAGGCCTACGTCGGCTCGGTCATGCTCCGCGCGCAGCTGCTCGGCGGTACGCCGGCAGAACTGCTCGGGGCGATCACCGGCCTGACCGAGGCGCGGTTCCCGGTGCACGCGCTGTCGCACTTCAGCGACGGCTTTCCGCTCGCGCCGGCGAGCGGCTCGGGCTCGCCCACACCGCTGCCCGGCACGACCATCTACGCGCAGGCCGGAGCCCCGGTCATCGCGGTGCAGGACGGCGAAATCGTGCAGATCGGCAGCTCGCCCTCGCTCGGCCGCTTCGTGTCGCTGCGCGACGCCTACGGCAACACCTACACCTACGCGCAGCTCGGCGACGTCTCATCCCTGTATCCCGTCCTGCAGCCGCACGACCAGACGACGGTCAGCCGGCGGGTCTCCCAGCCGGCCGCCGCCGAACCGGCCCCGAGCGGCCCCGCGACCGCCGGCGCGCAGCCGCGCTCGCCGATATCCGCCGGCGCAGCCGTTTCGGGATTCGCCCAGGAAGCGGCGGCGTCCCTCGAACAGGCGCCCCCCTCGGCGCAGCATCCCGCGCCGGCGCATCTGCCGGCGAAGCGGGCCGGTAGCCTGCCGCGCGTCTTCCGCGAAGGGCCCAACGACGTCTACCTGCACGCGCTCGGCACGGGCGCCCAGGTGATCTCGGGAACCGTGCTCGGTCACCTCGCCAGCGGCGGCGAAGGCGGTCCGCACATGCTCTTCCAGATCCGGCCCGCCGGATCAGGCGCGCCATCGATCGATCCGAAGCCGATCCTCGACGGCTGGGTGGCGCTCGAGAACAGCTCCATCTTCAGGGCCAAAGGCGAGAACCCGTTCCTCGCGACCTCGCCGACCGTCGGACAGGTGCTGCTCGAGTCCAAGCAGCAGCTCGAGCCGCAGGTGCTGCACGACGCCAACATCCGTCTCGGCGCCTGCGGACGTCAGGACGTGCAGAGCGGAAGGGTCGACAGGCGCGTGCTGGCGATGCTCGCCTACCTGTCGGTCTCCGGGCTGAGGCCGACCGTCGCGGGTCTGAAGTGCGATGGATCGGCGCCGGCCGGGAGCCCGAGCTCGGCGGCCAGCTCGACCGAGTCGGCCGTCGACATCTCTGCCGTCGACGGCATCCCCATCGCCGGCCACCAGGAGACGGGCTCGATCGCCGACGCGACCGTACGCAAGCTGCTGATGCTCGAGGGGGCCACCCGGCCCCGCGAGATCGTCAGCCTGATGAGCTACCCGGGTGCCGCCGGCGCGCTCACCCGCCCCAGCGCGCAGAGCGCCATCCACGTCGCATTCGACCCGCTCAACCGGGGCTCCGCGCACGGAGCACGCAGCTACGGCTCGGCGCTCACGCCGGACGAGTGGATCAGGCTGATCGCGCGCCTGGGCGAAATACCCGATCCAGCCGTCGCCAGCGGACCGTCGCCGGCGTCGATACCCACCACGCGGGTGACGGAAGGCAATGGCAACCACTAGCCCCCCGAGCCCCCCCGCCGCTCCGCCGCCACCGCCCGGCAGCCGCCCGCTGCCCGCAGGCCCTGTCCGTTCATCCTCGCGCGCGGGGCGATGGATCGCCCTCGCCGCCCTCGCCGCCGTGGTGGCAGCACTCAGCTACATCGTCTTCGGCGGAAAGGGCGGCGCCGACTACCAGCTCGTGTTCCCCGAAGCCGGTCAGCTGGTGAAGGGCGACCAGGTGCAGGTCGGCGGCGTGCCCGTCGGCACGATCACCAACATCGTTCTCACGCACGACTTCAAGGCGCGGGTGACGATCCACGTCGACGGCTCGCTGACGCCGCTGCACGAGGGCACCCTCACCCAGGTGAGGATTCCGTCGCTGTCGAGCGTGGCCAACCGCTTCATCGCGCTGACACCCGGACCGAACAACCTGCCGGCCATCCCGTCGGGCTCGGTGCTGCCGACGGGCGCGACCAAAGAAGTGGTCGACCTCGACAAGCTGTTCAACACGCTCGATCCGAGGACGCGCAAGGGCCTGCAGGGCTTCATCCAGGGCTCGGCCCAACAGTACGCCGGGGCCGGCCGCGCCCTCGGAGTGTCGACCGAATACTTCCCGCCTTCGCTCGCGGCCGCCAACCACTTCTTCGCCGAGCTCGTCCGCGATCAGCCGGTGTTCACCCACTTCCTCGTCGAAACCGCGAAGGCGGTGACGACGATCGGCGCCCGCAAGGAAGACCTGTCCGGTCTCGTCGAACACGCGAACACGACATTCCAGGCGATCGGCTCCGAGCAGGCAGCTCTGGCCCAGGGCCTGCACGAACTGCCCGTGACACTCAAACAGGGCAACGTCACCTTCGTGAACCTCCCCTCGACGTTCGCGGCCCTCACGCGCCTGGTCGAAGCCTCCAAGCCGACGAGCAAGCCGCTCACGACGCTCTTCTCCCACCTGCGGCCGCTCGTCACGACCGCCACGCCGGCAGTCGGCAACTTCAACCTCGCGATCAACCGCCCCGGACCCAACAACGATCTGACGGACATCGCCCGCGCGCTGCCCGGGCTGGCGCAGGCGCTCTCCACGAGCTCTCCGGCCACCGTCCAGTCGCTGAAGGAATCTGTGCCGATCACGTTCTTCTTCGGGCCCTACTCACCCGATCTCGAGGGCACGTTGCGGACGTTCGGCCAGGCCGGCTCCTACTACGACGCCAACGGCCACTATGCCCGCGTCACGCCGATCCTGCCCGACTTCAAACTCGGCGAAAACAACACGCTCACGCCGACGAGCCCTCAGCAGGCGCTCGAAAACCTGAAATCCGGGCAGGTGCGCCGCTGTCCCGGCGGCGCGACCCAGCCGGCCGCTGACAAATCCTCGCCGTTCGCCAATGAAATGCTCACCTGCGACCCACTTCAGACCCCATGAACAGGCGCCGCAGTGGATCCCTGGCGGGCAACCCCCTGCTGATCGGCGCGATCACGACGCTGATCGCGGTCGTTGCCGTGTTCCTCTCATACAACGCGAACAACGGCCTGCCGTTCGTTCCCACCTACAACATCAAAGTCGCGTTGCCCGAGGCATCGGGGTTGCAGAAATCCAACCAGGTGAAGATCGCGGGCACGCGCGTCGGCGTGATCGACTCCGTGAGCGCCCGCCAGGATCCCAGGACGGGCAGGGTGTTCGCGGTCGCGAGCCTCAAGATCGAAAAGAACCTCGAACCGCTGCCGGCCGACACGCGGGCGGTCGTGCAGTCCGTGTCGGCGATCGGGCTGAAGTACCTGGAACTGGAAAAGGGAACCTCGCAACAGCCGCTGAAGGCCGACATGACGATCCCGGTCGCGCAGACGCGCGAACCGGTCGACATCGACCAGCTCTTCAACATGTTCGATCAGAGAACGAGAACCGCTCTGAAGATCGACACCAACGAATTCGGCAACGGCGTTGCCGGACGCGGTCTGGGACTCAACAACACGATCGCGGAACTGCGTCCGCTCGTCACGAACGCGATTCCGGTGCTCAACAACCTGGCCTCCCCGCAGACGGCGCTGCGTGAGTTCTTCATCGCGCTCGAGCGGGCATCGGGACAGGCCGCGCCGGTCGCCGACCAGCAGGCCGCCCTCTACGTCGACCTCGACACGTTCTTCACCGCCTTCGCCGGCGCCTCGCGCTCGCTCGAAGAAGCGACCGCGGGCGGCCCGGCTTCGCTCGAACAGGCGATCCACTCGCTGCCGTTCCAGGCGCCGCTGCTCATCAAGACGACGCGGTTCATGCACCTTCTGCGTCCGAGCGCGGCCGCGCTCGTCACCGTCGCCCCGCAGCTCGGCCACGCCTTCAGCGAAGGCGCCGTCAACCTCAAGGCAGCCACGTCGCTCAACCAGGAGCTCGCCGAAAACGCGCAGGCGCTTGCTGCCTTCGGGCAGAACCCCGTCGTCCAACTCGGGCTCGAAGACTTCACGCAGACGCTCCAGTTCGGCAACCCGCTGCTGGCGGGTATCGCTCCCGAGCAGGCGCTGTGCAACTACTGGACGCTCGCGTTCCGCAACGTCGCGAGCCTCGAGTCCCAGGGTGTCGGGGTCGGGACCATCGCGCGGGCCGGCTTCAAGCTGGCTCCGACCGGGCCCAACAACGAGGGATACCCCTCCTCGGCCATCGCCAACGGGCCCTCGACCGAACACGTCTTCAACAGCTCGCAGATCATCGACAACAACCACGTGCACGCGAACCCCTATCCCAACGTAGCGGGCCCCGGCCAGCCGCAGGTGTGCGAAGCCGGCAATGAGAAATGGCTACCGGGGCAAGCGGTCACCAGCAACCTGCCCGCCAGCGCCGTCTCGAAGAACCGGGAACTCACGACGCGTGAACAGAACCTGTTCGGCGAAAAGTACCCGCCGGAAACGCTCAAAGCCCTCGGTCTGAGCAAAGGAAAGGGCAAATGAGCCGCCTGCGCTTCTGGCGCCGCCGCGACGAGGTACCCGTCATCGAGTTGCAGCGGTCGAATCCGCTGCGCTTCGGGCTGATCGTCATCGTGATCATCGCTGTCGGGGTGTACTTCGGCTTCACCAAGCGCATCCCGTTCAAACACGGCTTCCGTCTCAAGGCCGCCTTCGGGACCGTCGTCAACATCCAGCCGAAGTCCCCGGTCCGCGTGGCGGGCGTCGACGTCGGCAAGGTCAGCTCGGTCGCGCGCCAGGGGAACACGGGCGTGGTGACAATGGAAATCAGCTCGGGCGGCCTGCCGATCCACTCCGACGCGACGGCGAAGATCCGCCCGCGGATCTTCCTCGAAGGGAACAACTTCGTCGAACTGCAGCCGGGGAGTCCCTCGGCGCCGACGATCTCCTCCGGCTACGAGCTGCCGATCACGCAGACCTCCGATCCGGTGCAGCTCGACCAGGTCCTCGGCGCGCTGAACAGCGATACCCGCACGAACCTCCAGGACTTCCTCGTCGGCTATGGCGACGCCCTCACGCGCAAGCCCAACGCGGCCGAAAACGCCAATCAGGACCCCGAAGTCCACGGCCTCGACGCCGCGCAGGCGCTCAACCTGGCATACCAGCGCGGGCCGGCATCCCTGCGGGGCGGAGCGGTCGTCAACCAGGCGATCACAGGGACCGAGCCGCACGACCTCTCCAAACTCGTCGCGAGCATCGGCAAGGTCACGGCCGCGCTGAACGTCCACGAACAGGAGCTGGGCGAACTGATCGTCAACTTCAATGCCTTCTTCCGCTCCTTCGCCGCGCAGTCGGCGAGCCTGCGGGCAACGGTGGCCGAGCTGCCCGGAGCGCTCCACAGCGCCACTCGCGGCCTCGCCTCGCTGAACGCCTCCTTCGCGCCCACGAAGGCATTCGCCAACGCCATCATCCCCGGCGTCAAGCTCACGCCCTCGACGGTCACCGCGGCACTGCCGTGGATCGAACAGACGCGGCTCTCGCTCGCCCCGAGCGAGCTCGGAGGGGTCGCCCAGGGGCTCGCCGCCGCGACGCCCGCGCTCGGACAGCTGACGGCCGAACAGGTCCCGTTCTACAAGCAGACGGACCTCTTCAACAAATGCCTGACGAACGTGATCATCCCCGGGGGCAACGTCAAGCTGCAGGACGGGTCGGCGACGACCGGCGTCGAAAACTACAAGGAGTTCTGGTACAGCCTCGTCGGGCTCGCAGGGATCGGCCAGGCCTTCGACGGCAACGGATCGATGGTGAGATTCCTGGCCGGCAACAGCGGGCAGACGCTGAAGTCCCCGAAAGTCACCGTCCTGGGCTCGAAACCAGACTCGAGGAACCTGCAGCTGCTCGCTCGGGCGCCGCTGCCGCCACTCGGCACGCGGCCCGCGTACCCCGCCGAAGAGCCGTCCTATCAGCCGCTCGTGCCCTGCTACAAGCAGGCGCTGCCCAACTTCAACGGCCCGCTGTCCTCGGGCCCTGCGGACGGAGGCGGATGATGAACCCGCCCGAGATGAAAGGACATGAAGGCGGCCTGAGCGTCCGCGACCAGATCGAGCGCTACCGCACGGCCTTCATCGCGGTCCTCACGATGGTCCTGATCGCCGCCGTCACCGGCGGCTACATACTCGCGCACGAGAACCTGAAGCTTCCCGGCTGGGTGCCCGTGCTCGGCCGCGAATACTTCACGTTGAAGGCCGAGTTCCAGACCGCCCAGGCGGTCACGCCCGGCCAGGGCCAGGCCGTCACGATCGCCGGCGCCAAGGTCGGCGAAATCGGGAGCGTCGAACTCAACCAGGGCGTGGCCCTGGTGACGATGAAAGTCACGCCCAAGTACGCGCACTTCTATCGCAACGCGACATTGCTGCTGCGCCCCAAGACCCAGCTGCAGGACATGACCGTCGAGGTCAATCCGGGCAGCGCCGAAGCGGGGCATCTGCGCAGCGGCGAAGTCGTGCCGCTCTCGCAGACGGCTCCCAACATCAACTTCGACGAGTTCCTCGCCGGACTCGACGCCGAAACGCGCTCCTACCTGCAGGAGCTGCTGGCCGGCCTGGGCCAGGGTCTGAAGAACAACGGGGGAGCGCTGTCGGCGACGCTCAAGCGCTTCTCGCCGACGGCGCGCCTGATCCAGGAAATCGCCCAACAGCTCGAAATCCGTCACGCGAACACGGCGCGTTCGATCCACAACTTCCGTCTGCTGGTCGAAGCGCTCGGCGGCAAGGACAAGCAGCTGGCGGAGCTGGTCGACTCCTCCAACGCCGTGTTCAAGACGTTCGCCGCGGAGGACGCCAACGTGCAGCGCACCCTGCGCCTGCTTCCCGGCGCCCTGCACAAGACGGGCGTCGGCCTCGCAAAGCTCGCGACGGCCAGCAACGTGCTTGGGCCGACGCTTCACAAGCTGCTCCCGTTCGCCTCCTCGCTGGCGCCCGCGCAGGAAGCCACGCGCAAGCTCGCGAACGAAACCACGCCGGTGATCAAGAACGAAATCCGACCGTTCGCCCGGCAGATCCTGCCGGTCGTCAACCAGCTCGGCCCATCCACCCAGCAGCTCGGGGAAGCGTTCCCGAAACTGCAGGTGAGCTTCTCGGTGCTGACGGAATTCTTCAACGAGCTCGCCTATAACCCGGGACCGAACAAGGGCAACTTCCTGTTCTTCCTCGCCTGGGCCAACCACAACCTGAACAGCGTCGTCAGCACAGCCGACGCCCACGGCCCCGCCGGCCGCAGCCTCATCTACTTCAACTGCGAAGTGCTGAAGCTCCTGAAGGCTGTGCAGGAAGTCAACCCCACGGTGAACCTGTTGATCAACCTCCTGCGGCCGCCCACCAAGGCCGAATGCATCAGCCAGGGACTCCTCCAAGCCGGCGCCACGACGGCGAGCGTCGCGCGCGCCCGTACGAGCTCTGGGGCGAAGAGCACCGCGCCGGGCCTGTTCTCGAGCCTCGCTCAGCGCCCATTCACCGCCGCCGCGAACGACCGCGGGGGAGGTGGCTGACGTGCAGAAGAAGGCGCCCACCGTAGGGAACATCGTCGTGATCGTGCTGTTCGTGCTCAGCTGCTTCGGGCTGCTGATGTTCCTGTGGGAGTCCTTCGGCGGTCCCCTGCCGCTGAAGCCGAAGGGCTACCGCTTCACGGCGGCGTTCCCCCGCACGCTGCTGCTCGCCGAACAGTCGGATGTCCGTATCAGCGGCGTGAACGTCGGTCACGTCATATCGCTCAAGCTCGGCAAGGACGGCCGCACGCACGCGACCATCGAAGTCTCCGGCCAGTACGCGCCGATCCGCTCGGACATGCACGCGATCCTGCGCCAGAAGACGCTGCTGGGGGAGACCTACGTGCAACTGATCCCCGAGAGCACGACCGCGCGCTACCTCGCCGACGGCTCGCAGCTACCCAACAGCCAGGTCGAACCGTCGGTCACGCTCGACGACATCCTCGCGAGCTTCGACGCGAAGACTCGCGCCGCCTGGAAAATCTGGTTCCAGTCGGTTGCGGTCGGGCTCTACGGCCGCGGCGAACAGGTCAACGCGTCCTTCGCCCAGCTCGAACCGTTCGTCGAACACGCCAACCGGCTGGTGACGATCCTGGCCTCGCAGGAAGGCGCGCTTCGGGCGCTGGTGCACAACACGGGCGTGGTCTTCGACGCGCTCGCAGGCCGCGATCACCAGCTCGAAGGGCTGATCTCCAACGGCGAGCGCACCTTCCATGCCGCCGCGGCGAGCAGCCAGGCGTTCGCCGAAGCGTTCCGGGCGCTGCCCGCGTTCGAGCGCAACTCGACGACGGCACTGAAGGAACTCGACAGGTTCGCCGTCGTCGCGGTCCCGTACCTCGACGAATTCGTCCCCGCCGAGCAGCAGCTCTCGCTGCTGCTGGACGCCACCAAGCCCTTCGCGCCGAAGTTCGACAGCTTCCTCACGGCGCTCGGGCCCCTCACGAAGGCCGCGAAAACCGGGCTGCCCGCCTTCACGAGGTCGCTGCAGCTGACCACTCCGGTCGTGGAAAACCTGCGGCCCGTCCTGCACAACCTCGATCCCTTCCTCCAGTCGGTCGGGCAGTACGTGCCGGAGCTGCAGGCGTTCTTTGCGAACCTAACGGCCGCCTCGCAGGCGAGTGCCGGAAACACGGACATCCAGTTCGGAAAAGGCCCCAAGCAGCATCTGCTGACGACGATGGCGGTGCTCAACCCGGAGAGCCTCGCGACGTACTCCAGCAGGATCGGCACGAACCGCGGGAACGCCTATCCGCTCCCCGGCACCTACCATTCGCTCGCCAGCGGCCTGCCGGCCTTCAGCAGCAGTACCTGCGCGAACTCCGCCCCGTCGGTGACGGGTCCGCCGAACGAAACGATCTCCGAAGAAACAATCCAGCAGCTGCAGCTGTTCAAAGTCGCCAACAAGCCCGGAGGTCCCAACGAAGTCGCGGCGCCTCCCTGCATCCAGCAGGGCCCGTTCACCTTCAACGGCCACACGAGCCAGTTCCCCCACACCGTCTACGAAGGAAAATGATGACCGACGACTTTCAGTACCACTCCGACGAGCTCGATCTCGCAGGCGATCCAGAGACGGGCAACTGGTCGATCCGCTGCATCGACGTGCACAAGCGCCTCGGTGGCGTCTCTGTGCTCAACGGGTTGAACGTCGCGATCCCCGACGAGACGATCACGGTCGTGCTGGGACCGTCCGGCACCGGCAAGAGCGTGCTGATAAAGAACCTGATCGGCCTGATGTTCCCCGACTCCGGCGACATCATCGTGCAGGGGCAGTCGGTCCCGAGCCTGACGATGCCCAAGCTCCTCGAGCTGCGCCGCAAGATCGGCGTGCTCTTCCAGGATGGCGCCCTGTTCGGGTCGATGTCGGTGTACGACAACGTCGCCTTCCCCCTGCGCCAGCACACGGACTTCTCGGAGGGGCA
>DATMQX010000093.1:0-33962 GCA_035567055.1 Solirubrobacteraceae bacterium | reverse complement strand
TCCCAGATAATGGGCCAAGCCCCTCCGGTGTGCGTCTCGGTGAGAAGACGGCACGATCAAGTCGGCGAGCTCTCGACCAACGGCCTCCTTCGCGCCGAAACCAAACGTCCGCTGCGCGGAGGGGTTGAAATAGGTGACGCGACCGTGATCGTCGATGCTGATCACGCAATCGAGCGCGGCATCGAGAACCGCCTGCTCATGCGCAGCGCTTACCCTGGGCCCTGCGGCAGGCTGCTCTGCGGTGTCAGGATCCAGCCGGCTCGTGCCCCCACCTTACCTCGACCTGGGCCCGCGAAACAGGGAGCCCTACGTGCGACCGTACCCGCGATCACGACCGGCCAAACGGTGGGCCTGAAGCTCCTTGGCTCATCTCGCGGGTGCGGCGGCATCGATCGGGATGGCGACGAGCTGGCAGGCGAGGTCGATGTCGACCGGTTGGCCAACGCTCCGGATCAGCTCGGCATAGGCGTTTGCCGTGCACTCCTCGCGGTCGAGTGCCCGCTGGTAGACGTCGAACCTGAGCGCTCGGTCGATTCTGCTCGCATCAGCCCACGCGGAATATGCGGCCGCCACCAGCAGACAGTCGTCGCGCCAGTCGAGGTAGGCATCGACCGCGGCATCCACGGTCTGACGCCACCCTGCTCGGTTCTTGATCGTGATTGCCGCCATTTCGCACCTCGTTTCGGTCTGGCGCTACAGCGTGTGCCACAACCACCGCGATCGCATCGGGGATGGCCCTAGGCGTGCCCCTAGTCCACAGGGTTCTCTCTGGACGCTCGCATATGCGTGGTCAGAGAAGCTGGGCGCGGAGGATCCAATCCCGTTCCCGTGAGTGGCGCGAGGTCGGTCGACGTGGGCGGGCTCTCCGGCTGCGGCCCGCGCGGTCGCGGTACGCACTGGGGATCGACTGGGGACGCAACTAGGGACAAACAGATGCGATCACGGGCCTGTGAGCGCAGGATTCGCGTACAGACCGACCAGACGGGAGAACCGTGGAACTTCGCGAACTTAGATATTTCATCGCCGTTGCGGAGCAGCTGAGCTTCCGCCGAGCCGCCGAGCGGCTGCACGTCGTGCAGCCTGCAGTCAGCGCGCAGGTCCGCAAGCTCGAGGACGAGCTGGGTGTGCGCCTACTCAACAGAAGCCAGCGGAGCGTCTCGCTGACGGATGCTGGAGCCGCCCTGCTGACCGAGGCGCGACGTGTGCTGCGCGACGCAGAGGTGGCGCGGCTGGCCGCCCGAAACGCGCATGATCGCGCCACCACTCGGCTGCGGATCGGCTACATGCCTGCCTCCCTCCCGGGCCGCGTACCGCTGGCGTTGCGGCGTCTCGCCGCCGGAATGGCGAACGTGGTGACCAGTATGGAGCCCGGGGACGGAGTGGAGCTGATCGAAGCCGTCCGTACCGAGCGGCTCGATGCGGCGGTGATCTCGCTACCGGCGCCCACGGCCGGCCTGCGCACGACGCCACTACCCGACGAGCGTGCGGTAGCGGCATTCCCCGTCGGTAACCGGCACGCCGTCAGCTCCGCGATTCGGCTCGACCAACTGGTGCCCGAGCAGATCGTCGTGTTGCCGCGCGAGACGAATCGTCCGTTTTATGACGCCGTCGTGGCAACGTGCCGCGATGCCGGCCTTTCGCCGACGTTCATCGAGATGGCCGATGGTCACGTGGAGCCGACGCTCCTGGCCGTCGCGTCGGGCGCGGGTATGGCGCTGATGCCGGCGTCTGTGGCCGAGCGCTATCTCGCCCCCGGCATCCGCTTCGTGCCGCTCGACGGCCACAACCCGACGGTCGCAATGGCTGTCGTGACGCGCCGAGACACGACCCACCTGCCAACCGCCGCGTTCCTGCGCGCCGTCTCAAAGGCAGATGCGTCGCACAGCCTGCTGGCGTCCGAGCCCACGCTTCCTGCGGCCGCATGACCTCGGTGAGACGGTACGTCGTCCAACCCTTCGGCGGCGTTGATTCGGAGCTTGATGTAAGCCACGTTCTCGCGTCTGAGCCGGAGCCATCCGCTCACGCCCGCCCGGTCCCGCGTGAACGCACCCGCCCGGCCGGGGGACCCGTCCCCACCCCCGGCCGGGCCACAATCTCGAACCCCAAGCGCCCAGCGTCGACAGCAGCACGTCCCACGCCGGACCGTCGCCCTCCGGCGTGGGCGTCGCCGGAAGACGCGCGCGATGCGAGCCGTTGAGCTCGCCGCCAACCCACGAGACCGGGGCCCAGATCATCTCGGGAGCGCGCGGGCGCGTGATGCGGTTCTCGATGCAGCCGGCGAGATCTTGGTGACGCGTGGATTGGTGGCGGTGACCGTCGACGCCGTCGCGGCGCGCGCCCGTGTGAGCGCGCGGGTAATCCGTAGGTGGTGGCCGAGCGAGGAGGCGCTCGCGCTTGACGTGCTCCACCACGAGTGGGTCGCGCTCGCGGGCCACATCCGCCGCGGGGCGTCTGGCTTCGGTCTATGAGAGGGCGAGCGGACGCATCAGCGGCGAGCGCCGGCCGCCGGCGCGACTGGCTGCATTCGCCGCTCGGCATCGTCGAGCTTTGCGTTCACCAATCCGCGATACGCTGCGGACGCAGACGCATCGGACTCCGACCCGTTTCCCGCTGGCAGGTGAGCCTGCGCGGCGTGCTTAGCATCGACGACAAAGGTCGTGTCACATATCTCCACCCGGATGGTCGGCCGCAAGGCAGAGCTTGACGCGATCTTCCGATTGGTCGACGGTCTTCCGGCGCAGGGTGGCTCGATGGTCGTGCGCGGCGAGCCTGGGATCGGCAAGACCGCGCTGCTCCAAGCCGCGGGCCGTCGTGCAGCCAGCCGAGACGCGATCGTGCTCAGCACGGTCGGCGTGCAGTCGGAAGCCGACCTGCCGTTCTCGAGCCTTCATCAGCTGCTGGTGCACGTGCTCAGCGGGCCACTCGCTCGGGGGATGGCGCCGCGTGCGGTCGGGCCGAGCTCCGAGCATGTGCCGGGCCGGCTGGAACGCCTGTCTGACCCTCAGCGCGAAGCTCTCGGCACCGCGTTCGGTCTGAGCGCCGGCAGCGCCCCGGATCGTTTCCTGCTCGGCCTGGCAGTACTGAGCCTTTTGTCCGAGGTCGGTGAGGAGCGTCCGGTCATCTGCATCATCGACGATGCGCAGTGGCTGGACGGGGCGTCGGCGTCGGCACTCGCGTTCGTGGCGAGGCGACTGCTGGCGGAGTCCGTCGTGCTCCTGTTCGGCGCGCGCGAACCGATCGAGGAGCTGCGCGGCCTGCCGGAGCTGGTCGTCGAGGGTCTCCGAGAGGCCGAGGCGCGTGAACTGTTGGGGGCTATCGTCCAAGGTCCGTTGGACGAACGCGTGCGCGAGCGCATCATCGCCGAGACGCGAGGGAATCCGCTGGCGCTCCTCGAGATGCCCAAGGCGCTCTCGCCGGAGCAGCTCGCCGGCGGGTTCGGTGCCGCGGGCGTCGTCGCGCTGCAAGGGGGGATCGAGGAGGGCTTCCGTCGGCGGCTGCAGGCGTTCTCGGACGACACCCGCCTGCTGCTGCTCGTGGCTGCGGCCGAGCCGACGGGTGACCCGGCGCTGATGCGGCACACCGCCGAGCGGCTCGGGATCCCCATGGACGCGCTCGATCCGGCGATGACAGATGGGTTGCTGGACATCGCCGAGCGCGTCCGGTTCCGCCATCCGCTCGTGCGCTCCGCGGTCTACCGTGCGGCTCCGCTCAGCGACCGTCAGCGCGCGCACGCTGCGCTCGCGGACGCGACCGATCCGAACGCCGACCCCGATCGCCGCGCCTGGCATCGAGCGTGCGCCACGGCAAGCCCAGACGAGGAGGTGGCCGCTGAGCTCGAGCGTTGTGCAGACCGAGCCCGAGCCCGCGGCGGACTGGCCGCGGCTGCGGCGTTCCTTGAGCGGGCGGTCGGCCTGACCCCCGATCTGGACAGGCGCGCCCAACGCGCGCTGCACGCGGCGCAGGTCAAGCACCAGGCTGGAGCGCCCGACGCGGCGCTCGGGCTGCTGGCGATCGCCGAGGCAGCGAAGCTGGACGAGCTCGGGCGAGCCCGCGCCGACCTGCTGCGGGGGCAGATCGCGTTCGACTCCGTCCGTAGTAGCGACGCGCCGCCGCTGCTGCTGCGGGCGGCGCAGCGGTTGGAGCGGCTCGACGTAGGCCTTGCCCGCGACACGTATCTCGAAGCGCTGTCCGCAGCCGAGTTCGCGGGTCGCCAGGCCCGCCGTGGAGGCGTACGCGAAGTGGCGTCCGCCGCGCGCGAAGCGCCGTCCGCGCCCGGTCCGCCGCGACCCGCCGATCTGCTCCTCGGGGGTCTCGCGACACGATTCACCGACGGCTACGCAACGGCGGTCCCCGCGTTGCAGAAGGCCGTGACGGCATTTCGCGATGAGCGCATCTCGCATGAGGAAGAGCTGCGCTGGATCTGGCTCGCGTGCCGTACGGCCGCGCAGCTATGGGACGAGGAGAGCCTGGACGTCTTGTCCTCCCGTCAGGTGCGTCTTGCTCGCGAGGCCGGCGCGCTGACCGTCCTTCCGCTTACGCTCGACATGCGCATGTGCGCACTCGTCTTCGTAGGCGGGCCGGTGGCCGCCTCCTCGCTGAGCGCGGAGCTGCAAGCTGCGAGGGAGGCGGTCGGGAACCAGACCCCGTCGTATGCCGCGCTCCTGCTGGCGGCTTGGCGCGGGCGCGAGGCCGACGCGAAGCTCATCGAGGCCACCAGAGAGGACTTCGTTCGCGGGAACGAGGGGATCGGCGTGGTGGCGACTCAGTGGGCTAGCGCCATCGTCTTCAACGCGCTGGGCCGCTACGAGGAGGCGTGCGCCGCTGCGGAGCTCGCCAGCGAGCACCCAGAGGACCTGCCGTTCTCCAACTGGAGCCTCCCGGAGCTGGTCGTGGCCGCCGCCCGCACCGGAAACCACGAGCGTGCTGAAGAGGCCCATGCGCGGCTGTCGGAGATGACCTTCGCGTCTCCCACGGAATGGGCGCTGGGAGCCGAGGCTCAGTCAAGGGCGTTGTTGAGCGTGGGCGGCGAGGCCGACGCGCTTTACCGTCAGGCGATCGAGCGACTGGACCGTACGCGCGTAGGTGTTGAGCTCGCCCGGGCCCACCTCCTCTACGGAGAGTGGCTGCGACGCGAGCAGCGGCGGCTGGATGCGCGCGAGCAACTGCGGATCGCTCGCGAAATGTTCATGAGCATGGGCGTTGAGGGCTTCGCTGGGCGCGCCGAGCGCGAGCTGTTGGCGACCGGCGAACGCGCACGCAAACGTAGCGTTGAGACCCGAGGGGATCTAACGCCCCAGGAGGCACAGATCGCCCGTTTCGCACGCGACGGCCTGTCAAACACCGACATCGGCGCGCGCCTGTTCATCAGCCCCCGCACCGTCGAGTACCACCTTCACAAGGTCTTCGCCAAGCTGGATATCAGCTCGCGTAACCAGCTCGGCTCGGCGCTCCCGCCCGAGGCAGGCGCGGCGCTCGCCGTGTGAGGGTGCAGCCGGCCGTCAGGCGGCGTTCTGGTAGGCAAGATCGGCGGCGGTCAGGCCCTCGAGTGCCATCCCGTAGGGCACGTCCTGGATGATCCTGCGGCGCAGGTTCGCGTTGAGAGTCTGCTTTTGAAGCGTCCGGTAGAGAGCCGGCTTCGCTGCGAGCTCGTGCGCGATCTGGACGCCTCGCTCGACAGCCCGCTCGTGCGCGACGACCTCGTTGACGACGCCCCACTGTAGAGCCGTCTGAGCGTCAATACTCTGCCCCGTCCACAGCAGCCACTTTGCACGTGCCGTGCCCGCGATCTCCTCCCACACGACCTGGACGCCGTCACCTCCCGTGATGCCGAACTGCGGGTGCGGGAAGTCGGCGTAGGTAGCGCGCTCAGATGCGATATGGATGTCCGCGAGCAGCAGGTACTCCGAGTGGATGATCGCGGGCCCGTTGGCGACGCCGACGACCGGCATGGGTGCCTCCAGGAGCCGCTGGAGCACCTTCGCGCCCTCGGTACGCGTCTTCTCCCACGCCGCAGGCTTGAAGATCTCTCCCAAGCTCGGTCCGTCGATCTGGTCCATGAAGGCGTCGCCGGTCCCGGTAATGACCAGGGCCCGGTTGTCACGGTCGAGCGAGAGTTCCTCGAGCGCGGCCGGGAGATCCTCGTGGGTCTGACCGGTGAACACGAGTGAGCCGCCGTCCGTGTGGAAGCGCATGACCAGCACGCCGTCGTCGTCCCGTTCGAAAGCAAAGTTCGCGTATCTGTCGAAGTATGCGGGTGTTGTCATGTCACGGCTCCATTCAGATGGTTACCTTGCGAGACGCTCGCGCTCATCGCACTACAGCCGACACGGGCACCTGTCACGCAGAGACGTGCTGATCGCACGATCGTCAGGTCTGATCGGGCCGCTTACGAACGGGACCGAGCGCGGTTATCGACCGATCGTCTTCTCTTGTTGCGCTTCATCGCCAGCGCCGGATCCTGGCGTCAAGCAGGCATAGCGACCGCGTGCCACACCTCGCACCGGCCGGTGCAGGCCGGACCGATCCCTACACAAGAAGGAGCGACGATGGATCTTCAAGGCAAGACGGTGCTGGTTACAGGTGGCACATCAGGCATCGGCCGCGCCACCGCAGAGCGGTTCGCGGAGGCGGGTGCGAATGTGATCGTTTCCGGACGCGACCAAGCACGCGGCGACCAAGTGGCAAAAGAGATAGAGCGGGACGGCGGGCACGCCAGATTCATTGCGGCAGATCTCGGTTCTCGAGACGGAGCTCGCAAGCTGGCCCAAGCAGCGGGACCTGTCGATGTGCTCATCAACAACGCCGGTGTGTTCCCGTTCGCGCCAACCCACGAGACGACGACCGAGCAGATCGAGGAAGTTCTCCAGATCAACGTGGCCGCGCCATTCGAGCTCACCGCCACTGTCGCACCCGGCATGGCCGAGCGAGGCGACGGTGCAGTTATCAACGTGTCAACGATGGCCGCGAGCTTCGGCCTGCCGGGGACGGCCGCGTACGGGGCATCGAAGGCGGCCCTCGAGCTGCTCACCAAGGTCTGGGCTGCGGAGTACGGTCCGCAAGGTGTCAGGGTCAACGCGGTGGCGCCGGGCCCCACACGTACACCCGGAACCGACGTGATGGGAGACGCCCTCGACGACTTGGCCAGGACGCTGCCCCTCGGTCGCCCAGCCGACGCGGACGAGATAGCCAGGACGATCGTCTTCCTCGCGTCCGATGACGCCACATACGTCAACGGGGCCGTCCTCCCGGTCGACGGGGGCCGAACCGCGGTCTGAACGCCGATAGGCACTTGGCGTGGGTTCTACCGAGCCTCGGCGACGGCGGCGAGTCGCTGGTGGATGAGACTGACGACCATGGCCCCCTCCCCGACCGCGGTGGCGCAGCGCTTCACCGACCGCGAGCGCACGTCGCCGGCGGCGTAGATCCCAGGGACGCTGGTCTCGAGCAGCGCGCCGGCCTGCGCGTCGGAGCCGCTGAGGATGAAGCCGTCACTATCGCGTAGCACGGGATCGCCGAGCCAGCCGGTGCACGGCGTGGCACCGAGGAAGAGGAACAGGAAGGACATCGGCAGCCGCTCACCGTCGCGGAGTGTGATCGACTCGAGCTGTCCGTCGCTGCCGTGGAGCGTTGCCACTTCGCTGCGATCACGGACGGCGACGCCGTAACGATGCAGCTCGTCTATCAGGTAATCCGACATGGTCTCGCGCAGGTCGCTCCTTCGATGCATGAGCGTCACGAGGGCCCCGCCCCGCGCCAGCCATACGGCAGCCTGACCCGCGGAGTTGCCGCCACCCACGACACCAGCCCGGCTCGCGCCGCAGAGCTGCGCCTCGGGGGGACCGGCGGCGTAGAAGACGCTGATGCCCTCATAGTCGGCCAGGTCAGCAACAGGGAGCCGGCGGTACTCGGCGCCTGTGGCCAACACGACCGCGCCGGCCGAGATCTCGTGGTCGTCCTCGAGCCGCACGACGTGACGGTCGTCTCCTGTGAGGAGCTCGACAGCTCGGTAGGGCGTCGCTGTGCGCGCGCCGAACTTGCGTGCCTGTGTGACTGCTCGGCTCGTCAGCTCCGAGCCGCTGATGCCCGATGGGAAGCCCAGGTAGTTCTCGATCCGCCGTGACGCGCCTGCCTGTCCCCCGAGTGCCGTGCCCTCGATGACAAGCGTCTCGAGGCCCTCTGACGCGCCGTATACAGCGGCGGCGAGTCCGGCGGGGCCCCCGCCCACGACGAGCAGATCGACCTCCTCGCCGTGCTCGAGCTCGAGCCCGATGCCCAACGCCCGCGAGACCTCTCCCGGGCTCGGCGTGCGCAGCTCGATGCCGCCGGGAAGCCGCACGAGCGGGAACCCCGTCTCACCGTGCTCGGCCGCGTCGGCCGGCGGGCCTGGCTCCGTCCAGCTGTACGGCAGACGGTTGCGCCTCAGGTACTCGAGCAGCTGGCGCGTCGTCGCCGACGTGCGGGGGCCGATGACCTCGACGCCCACACCCTCTCGTTGCTGCAGAGCCTCTCGCCTGGCCATGAAGGTCGACAGCAGCAGGTCCGCGAGGGACGCGTCGTCGAACAGGAGCGAGCGCAGATCGTCGCGATCGACGGCGATGTAGCGGGTCGGCTTGATCGCGACCGCGGTGACGAAGACCGTCTGCCCGGAAAGCAGGTTCAGCTCGCCGAGGAAGCCGGATGAGCCGTGACGCACGATCTCCCGGCCATCCGCATCGAGAATGGCGACCTCCCCCTCCACGATCGCGATGAACGGATAGCGTCGGTCGCCCACCCGATAGAGGACGTCGCCGACCTTCGCCGAGCGCTCCTCGCCCACGGCACGTAGCGCTGCGAGCTGAGCCTTCGAGAGAGGGGGACTTGGGGGCGCGACCATGGCTACACGTCACGAAGGCTCATGCTCGCGCGACGTTTCGGCGGCAGCGTCCGGCCGTGGCAGGGCTCGCGGGGCATCGATCACGCGGCCATCCGTAGCGGCACGGCGGGGCTTCGCGGCGCCAGATGATCCCGCGCCGCGGCCAGCGTTTCGCCGATCAGACGGCTCGCATGCTCGAAGCTCGCCGGTTGCACGCTCGTCGCGTTCCGAGCGGGGAGCACGATCAGCTCGGCGACTCGCGAGAACCGCTCGAGGTCCGCCTCGAGCTGCCGGTCGATCAGCAGGCTCAGCGCGTGAATGCCTGCGTCGAGGGCACCTATCGATACGTGTGCGAGCGGGCGAGCAGGATCCTGCGTCGGCAGGACGTAGATCCTCTCAGCCCCGAGGGCGACCGCATGTGAGATCGGCGTGTTGTTGACGACTCCCCCGTCAACGAGGCGCCGCCCGCCAATCCTGACCGGGGGAAACAGGCCCGGGATCGAAGCCGCGGCCACGATGGCATCCACGGCCGGGCCCTCGGAGAGCAGGACCTCGCACCCCTCGTTGAGATCGAACGCGACTACGTGGACCGGGATGGCCGCATCAGCGAGATCCCCGAACTGGACATGGCGTCGGACCAGCGTCCGCAGCCCGCGGTCCGGTATCAGGTGGTCTCGCCGACCGCACAGCCCGCCCACGAGCGCACCCATGCTCACGGGGAAGATGTCCTCGCGTTCCAGATCACACCAGATCCGGCCAAGCTCTCTCGAGGTGCGGATTGTCTGGGGGCGCGAGGCGATGAACGCGGCGTTGAGGGCTCCGGCCGAGGTACCGACGAGGAGGTCGGGTATGACACCTGATTCGTAGAGCGCGTGCAGCATCCCCACCTGGATCGCCCCAAGGCTTGCGCCGCCGGACAGGACGAACGCGGTCCGCGGGCGCGCAGATCCGCGGGCGCGCGCAGCGGCGAGCGTACGACTCGACGGTCGCGCCTGTGGTTGCTTTTTCGAGTTGACGCTCATCGTTCACCTCGTTCCCAGTTGACGAGCCAAGCCTGACCTAGGTGAGCGGTGATCGCATCTGCGTCGTCCCTAGTTCACTCCCTAGCCTCGCTAGGGCCAAACCGGAGTCGATCCGCGCCCGGAACGGACCAGGGCATCCGCGCGTCCAGTTTGCGCGGGACACCGAATCCAAGGGGACGCCGCACTGCCGGCGTCACCCTCGCGAGTCGAGCTGTGCCCGGACCGTCCACTGCTGCTCCTCGAGCTTTCGCACGACAGCGATCAGCACGTCCTGCGACACCAGGTCGATGTCGCTCAGTCGGTCCATCCCGGTTCGCGCGCGCTCGCTGACCATCGCGATCCGGTGTGTGATCTCCCACACGACGGCGTGGTCGACGAGCGATGACTGCGCCACGGGCGCGAGCTGCGAGCCCGCGGCGACGGCCTGCGCTTGGCCGTTCGGCACGTACCCGAGCGCGACCGCCCGCTCCGCCACCGTGTCGGCAAGCTCCCGCCAAGAGTCAACCAGCTCGTCGAGGTAGAGATGGAGAGGCCGAAAGAGCGGGCCGACCACAGCCCAGTGCAGCTGCTTGCCGACCAGCGACAGGTCGATGAGCTCCTGCAAGGTCGCCTCGAGCTCGTGAGCGACCGCCGCGCGCTCGTGCGGCTCTGCAAGGGCCGGCAGGTGGCTCGATGATGCAATGGAGGCCATTGGTTCTCCTTCCGGTGGTGTGTCGGGTTCGGCGCGCATCGCGCCGCCCGTCGGTTGCCAGAGATAGTCCGCACCAAGGCTTTGGGCTCCGATCTGGAATGGCGATCAGCTAAGCGATTTGGGTTGTTGCCTAGAACGGTCGGTCGGGTCTGCTTCGAGCACGCATTGAGACCGTTCTGTTCCTCGAGCGCTTCGCCACAAGAGGAGGAAGAGCATGACGGACACCAGAGAAATGTTGGATGCCTCGCCGACTGACGTCCCACTTGGTGCGGCGAAGGTAGCTTCGGCCATTGACGCCCGCCTGAACTGCGCCCAGGCGTGTATTTCGGACGCAGACGCGGATCTCGTCGAGCAGAGCGTCAGCGAGCTGCGCACGTGCATCTCCCTGTGCATGAACTGCGCCGACGTCTGCGACGTCACGGCGGGGCTCTTTCGCGCCCGGCGAAGTGGGACAACCTCATCGTCGACCGCTTGCTCCAGGCCTGCGTCCGCGCGTGCGCGATTTGCGCTCAGGAGTGCGCCCGGCACGCTAACCATCATCGTCACTGCGCAATCTGCGACACGGCGTGTCGCTCGTGCATACAGGCATGCAGCGCCCTCCTCGGTGCTGAAGCTCTCGACGAGCTCCAGAAGCGGCGGGTCCCGAGGGTGTTACGGGCGCACCGCCATGACCGGAGGCGCACCGTCGCCGCCCGCAGCGACTATCAAGAGGCACCCCGCGCGTAGCACAAACCGGCGGGGGATCGCACGTCGCTTGCTGCTTCGGCCTGAACTCAGACGCGGTTGATCGCGCAGCTAGCGGCGGATGGTGTGCCGAGCCGCTCGAGGAGGTGGTCGCCGATCCGCAGCGCGTTGGCCATTGCCGTCAGCGCCGGGTTCACGGCGCTGGAGGAGGGGAGGAAGCTGGTGTCGACTACGTAGAGGTTGTCGAGGTCGTGCGCCTTGCAGTTGACGTCGAGCGCGGACCGCTTGGGATCGGTGCCGAAGCGCACGGTGCCGCAGTTATGCGCGATCCCGGCGATAGGGATCTGCTGGCTCAACACCGACCAACGCGCGATCATGGTCCGATGGCAGCCGAGGGCCCCCAGCAAGTCCTTGAGCTTCGCCAGCAGCCGCTTGTGGCCCTCGGTGTTGTGGTAGGTCTTGGCGAGGTGGATGTTGCCTTGGCGGTCGACGGTGACGCGGTTGTTCGGGTGGGGCAGGTCCTCCGTGGTGAGCCAGAAGTCAATGGCGTGACGCGCGACGTAGTCGAGCGCGAGCCCGGGCGCGAACCACGGCGCGCCGGCGCGCAGGATGTTGCCGTCTGACTTGCCGAGCATCTGGATGTGCCCGAGTGGGAGGTCTGAGTCCTCGGCACCCCAGTAGTAGTCGTTGAGGCCGAGGGTCTTCTGGAACTTGGTTTCGTTCGGCGCCCGAGAGATCGCGATCACGCCGGAGTTCAAATGGGCCATGTAGTGCCGCCCGACGACGTCGGAGGAGTTCGCCAGACCGTTGGGGTGCTTGTCGCTCACCGAGCGCAGTAGCAGCGCGGCGGAGTTGGCGGCGCCGCAGGAGACGACGACGATGTCCGCGCTGTAGGTCTCCTCGTTACCCCTGCGGTCGACCACGACCCGCTTGACCGAGCCTTGGGACGCGTCTGCCTCTAGGTGCTTCGCCCTCGCGTTGGTGCGCAGCGTGACGTTGGCGTGCGTCAGAGCGGGGCGCACGCAGAGGACATGGGCGTCGGCCTTGCCATCGGTCGGGCAGGGGAAACCGTCGAAGCGGTTGCAGCGCACACAACGGCCTGCCTCCGGGTCGGATTCGTCGAGGTCGATCCCCAGGGGAAGGTGGAACGGCTGATGGCCGGCGCTGACGAGATCGTCGTGAAGCTGCTGCACGCGCGGCTCATGGGAGACGGCGGGGTAGGGGAACGGGCCCGAGCGCGAGGGCTCGGTTGGGTCCTCGCCGGCGCGGCCGTGGACGAGATAGAGCCGCTCTGCCTCGCTGTAATAGGGCTCCAGGTCCTCGTAGGAGATGGGCCATGCAGGTGAGACCCCGCCGTAATGCTCGACCTCTTCGAAGTCGCGCTCGCGAAGGCGGAACAGGACCCCGCCGTAGACCTTGGTGTTGCCGCCGACGAAGTATTGGGCGTGCGGACGGAACGCGACGCCATGCCTGTCGTACCAGCGCTCGGTGGTGACGTACCGCTCGCGCCCGAAGACCTCCTTCGAGTCCCAGTTCTCGAGCTCGCGCGGGAGATAGCCGCCGCGCTCGAGCAGGAGGATCTTCTTGCCCGACGGCGCGAGGCGGTGCGCGAGCGTGCCGCCGCCGGCACCCGTGCCGATGATGATCACGTCGTAGTGGTCCATGAGTACTCCTAGACGAGCGCGATCGGCGAGGTCCACGCTGCGGTGGCGCCGCGTAGCTTCGCGTGGGTGAGAATCAGCGCGAACTCGCGCACGCCGTCGCGCGCGAGCCCCGAGGTGTCGAGGTTCTCGACGACAAACACGCCGTGGTGGGCGTTGAGGAGCTGGGGGACCTCGAACGGCCGATCAGGGTCCTCGGCCGGGAGCGGTCCGTAGCTCCACGTGTCGCAGCCGGTGAGCGCGACTTCCTGCTCCACAAGCCACCGAGCAAGCTCCCGGCCGGGGCCCGGCTCGCCCGAGAGGTACGTGTCGGCGTCGCCCCAGTGCACGCCCCACCCGGTGTGGAAGAGCACCGCGTCGCCGGGCGCCGGATCGATGTCCGGCACGCCGATCACCTCGCCGGGGCCCATCGGCGCGACGTCCACAAGCCAGCCGCGGGTCACGATCTGGGGCACCGTCTCGACGCCGAGGCGGTTCACCCCCGCCGTTCCTGCGAGCTCCGCGACACTCCAGCCGTTGTAGCCGCGATCGCCGATCTGCAGATGGCTCAACGCGTCGAGGTGGGTGCCGAGCTGCTGGGTTCCGGCCACCTGCTCGGTGATCCAGTTAACGCGATTCGAGCCCAGGCCGCCACCGTTGACGTGATGGGCGGTGGTGACCAGCGTCTGGCGGAAGTAGCGCCCCGGGAACACGGGCACGTCCTCGTCGAGTACGCGCCCCAGGTCATACAGCCGCCCCGAACGCACGAGCCGCAACGCCGCCGCGCGCGTCGCGTCGGTGATGTGGTTGAGCATCCCGAGCTGGTCGTCGCGGCCGAACGGTGATGGCCACCAGCTCGTGGCGTCATGGCTCACTCGGACGACCACGGCTCTCGGAAGTCTGCGTAGAGGGTCAGGCCGCCGTCGATGAAGATCGTCTGCCCGGTGATGTAGGCGCCATCGTCGGAGGCCAGGAACGCGCACACGCCAGCCATCTCGTCGGCGGTGCCGGCCCGGTTGAGCGGAATGTGGCGGGTGACCATCTCCGCCTTGACGGGGTCATCGACCCAGGCGCGGTTGATCGGAGTGATCGTGGCGCCGGGGCCAACCCCGTTTACGCGGACGCCGTAGCGGGCGTACTCGAGCGCGAGCGTCCGGGTTAGGTTCTTCATGCCGGCCTTGCTGACGCTGTAGGCGAGATAGTTCGGCTTGGGGATGATCTCGTGAACGCTCGAGACATTGATCACGACGCCGCGGTTCTCGTGGGTCAGGAATCCCCTGATCACCTCGCGGGCACACAGGAACGAGCCGCGCAGGTTGACGGCAAGAACCTTGTCGAAGTCCGCGCTGGCAAGCTCTGCTGACGGTCGCGAGATCTGGATGCCGGCGTTGTTGACGAGGATGTCCAGACCGCCGAGGCGTTCGGTCGCTTCGCCCACCATGCGCACAACGTCGTCCTCGGAGGAGACGTCGCCCTGGACGAGGACCTCGCGGACCCCCTGCTGTTGGACTTTGCGCACGCAGGCGCGCACCTGCTCCTCTGTCCCGGCAGCCTCGTCGGGCGTGGTCAGGTAGTTGATCGCGACGTTCGCGCCGTGCTCGGCGAACCGGACGGCGATCGCCTGGCCGATCCCGGACGAGCCGCCGGTCACCAGCAGGTTCTTGCCCTTCAATCCAGGCATGCTCACGCGGCGCAGCTGTGCGTCAACGGTGGGCGCGGTCAGCGACATTGGTTCGCCCTGGTTCGGTAGTCCCGGGTGGGTTCCGGCGAGCGCGTGGAACGCCTGATCTCCGCATCCAATTCACAGGAGCGCTGTCTGATGCAGCGGTCTTATGCACATGCCCTGCCTTCCACGCAACAACGATGCGGGGATTGACAGCCCCCGACAACAGCGTTGTGTGACTGCGCGATAAGTCGAGGCGATCAGTGGGCGGCTGATTCCGTGGGCTGATCATGTGATCGTTGGCTGCTGTTGAAGTGAGCCGGTCGGACGAGATGCTGCGACACCATGAACCCGCGCCAGCCCTCGAAACCGAGAACATTGTCGTGGAGCTCGTGAACGCGCCGCACGCGATCCGCGGCGGGCCGAGCACGCACGAAAGCTCGACTCCGGTGCGCACGGATGGTTACAGGCGGGTCCGCCAGCCTGCGGGCCAGGCTAGACGTAATCCCAGATGCAACCACTCCGGAAGTCGGGGCGACGGCGTGAACACGGCCATCGTCGCCGAGGGTGTCATCGTCGGTCTCGTCGCGTCATGGGTCAAGGCGCTCAGCGAGCCACGCCTACAGGCCGCCGCGGAGCGAATTCTGCCGCCTTCACCGGCCCAGAAGCAGGAGGTCGGAGCCGACCCCACCGGGCGGCCCGAGAACATGCCTCCCGCGGTCCTCGCCGACCGCGCCGCCGTGGCGCTCGGCCATGGTGGGCTGACCGCACCTCAGCGGGTGCGCGCGCAGCGCATCGTCCATTACGGCTTCGGCGCGGGGCTCGGGGTTGCATATTGTGCTTTCGCGAGCCGCTGGCCGGCGGCGAGCCGCGGCCGAGGCTCGCTCGCCGGGCTCGCGATCTATGCAAGCACGCATGGCTCACTCCTCCCCGCCCTCGGAATCCAGCTGCCGCCATGGCGCCTTGCGCCAGCGGCGGTCCTGTGGGAGTCGACGTCGCACGTCGTCTTCGGCATCGCGCTGGATGCCGTGCGACGCGCGCTGGGAAGATCACGATGAGCAGACCGGTTGAGTCCGTCGCCGTGATGACGGTCGCGGTGCGCGACGCCTGCGCACTCCGATGAAGGTGAAAGTCAAGCGCATCTACGATCCGGCTGAGCTCGGCGATGGCTATCGGGTGCTGATTGATCACGTATGGCCGCGGGGAGTCTCGCGCGAGCGCGCAGAACTTGACGAGTGGGCGCGCACACTCGCACCGAGCGATGAGCTACGCACCTGGTTCAACCATTCACCCGAGCGGTTCCACGGGTTCCGCTCACGCTATCGCGAGGAGCTTCGGGCGAAGCACGAGCAGGTCGATGGGCTGCGGCGCCGCGCCCGCAAGGGGCCGGTCACGATCCTGTACGCGGCACGCGACCAGGAGCACAACAACGCTGTCGTCCTCCAGGAGCTGCTGCGCAGTGGCTCAACGGATGGCTTCCGATAGACGGCGCCGTGGACTGAGCGGCACGGACGCGGGAGTGAGCATCAAGGTGGAGTTCTTCGTACTCCTCGCGCGGCAGCACCTCGACGAGCTGGGCGCCGCGCTCAAGCAGCCCCCGCACGGCTTCGAAGTCGACGCTGCGTGCCATCAGAATCCAAGGTATAGGACAGGGCTACGAGACGCGCGAGGCCGCGCTCGCAGCGACGCGTGCGTGACGCCCATTGCACCGGATTTCTTGGTCACGCCGATTGGTTCTCCTTCGGCTCGTGTGTCGGGTTCGGCGCGCCCCGCGGCGGGCTGTCGGCTGCCAGAGATCGTCCGCAGCAACGTTTTGCGCTCCGATCTCAAACGGCGATCAGCTGAGCACTTTGGGTTGTTGCGCAGAGCAGTCGGTCGGGTCTACTTGGGACATGCAACCCACTGCGCTCAGCGCATGCGAACAGGAGACACAGCGATGAACAAGTCAGACGAGTCCTCCTCGATGGAGATGCAGTCCCACGAGTCCTCGATGCAGATGCAGCCACACAACGGGATGCCGCAAGCGGGGCACCTCTACATGCAGACCAACGAGATTCAGAACTGCGTTGTCCACTACCTCCGGGCCCCGGACGGCACTATCACCGAGGCAGAGCGCGTCTTCACGAGTGGCCCTGGGACGGGCGGGTACAACCCGACCGTCGACGCCCAAAGCACGCCGAACGACTTCGAGGGCGCGCGCAGTGTGATTCTGAGCCCGGATCACAGCTTTTTGTTCACCACCAACGCCGGCGACAACTCGGTGTCCAGCTTTGCGGTCGGCGACGACGGAGGCCTGACGTTGATCGACGCCAAGCGCACCGGGAACGTCGTGTCCGGAAAGACTGGCAGCGCAAAGTCGCTGGCATACGACGAGTCCAGCGGCACCCTTTACGTGCTCCACTCCCTCGGCCCCGACCACCTCTGGTTGATGTCGGTCGACAGCGAGGGCCGACTCACGGCGCGTCCGGAGCGCTACACCGCTAACACGCCGGAGAAGACCGATCGGGTTGCGACCATGGTCGCGCTCTCACCGGACGCGAAGTTCCTCATCGTCGGGACGACGTTCGATCAGCGGGCGACGCACTTTCCCGACGGCTCCCCGAATCTGTGGAAGTCACTCGACAACGGTGAGCTGCATTCGATCGCCTCGAACGCGCCTGATCCTGACGGCCTGGTCGTTTTTCCGGTCACTGGCCATGGCGCACTCGGCGAGCCCATCATGCAGGACGGCGGAGGTGGCTCGCCGTGGTTCCCGCTGTTCCTGAACCACCGCCCGAATGAGTTCCTCATCGGCTACGCCGTCGCTGACGGGGTGTCACTCGCGACCCTCGACTCGGACGGCCACGTCTCGACCGGTCCGGTCGTCCAGGCGGACACCACCAACGGTAAGCCAACCGAGCTGTGCTGGCTGTCGATCACTCCGGATGACCGGCTGGTGTTCGGGACGATGTTCGGCTATGGCTACATCAGCAGTTGGCGCCTCGACGGCAACGTCCTGACGGTCGCAAAGGATCCCGCGTGCCCGAGGGTTCCCGGCGACGGGACCTACAGGGCGCTCAACGGGGACGTCAGCAGCGGGCCCAGCGACAGCTGGCTCAGCCCGGACGGGGCTTACCTGTACCAGATCTACGGCAACGCGTCGAAGCTGGTGGGTTACGCAATCCAGGACGACGGCGGGCTCGAGGAGGTCACAAGCGTCGAGATCCCCTACAACAGCCCGCAGGGGCTCGTTGGGGTCTGATACGGCTGACGGGGGGGCGCCTGCCGGCGCCCCCCGTCGCGTCAAAGACCGGAACTCCCCACATGCTCACGGAGAGCACAGTCACGCCGCGCATCGAGACCTGGGTCTCCTCGTTGATGCTGAGCCCTCGCGAGACCGAGAAGCTCGTCATCTACCAAGTGGCCGAGCTTGCCCGCAGGCGCAAGGAGCGCGGGCTCAAGCTCAACTTCCCGGAGTCGATCGCCCTGATCGCCGAGGCGCTCCTGGAGGCGGCCAGGGACGGCCGCTCCGTCGCGGACGCGACCGAGCTCGGCAGGCAGGTTCTCACCCGCGACGAGGTGATGGAGGGCGTGCCCGAGATGGCCACCATCGTCCAGGTCGAGGCGACCTTCCGCACCGGCACTCAGCTCGTAACCGTGACCGATCCGATCCCATAGGGGGAGCGTCGAGATGCCGATACCGGGTGAGTGGCTCCTCTGCGACGACCCAGTCGAGATCAATGCCGGCAGGCGCAAGCGGCGTCTGGCCGTGCGCAACACCGGAGACCGGCCGATCCAGGTCGGCTCGCACTTTCACTTCTTCGAGGTGAACCGAGCGTTGGAGTTCGATCGGCATGCGGCCCTCGGCATGCGCCTGGACGTTCCCTCCGGGCAGTCGATCCGCTTCGAGGCGGGTGACGAGCGCGACGTCGATCTCGTTCAGTTCGGCGGCACCGGGCGGATCATCGGCTTCAGCAACCTGCTCGACGGCAGCACCTCTGCGACGTGGAAGGCCGAGCGCGCGATCACGCGGGCAGCCACACGCCACTTCGGCAACGCCGCAGGCCCCGAGGAGGACGGGTCATGAGCATCGTTCCGCGACAGCAGTACGCGTCGCTCTACGGTCCCAGCGTGGGCGACAGGTTCCGCCTCGCCGACACCGCGCTCGTCGCCCAGGTGGAGCGAAGCCTGCTGTCACCCGGGGAGGAGGCGATCTACGGAGGTGGCAAGTCGCTTCGCGACGGGATGGGGCAGATCCCCGGCCGGCGCAACGCTGATGGCGTGCTCGACACGGTCATCACGTCCGCGGTCGTGATGGATCCCGTACTCGGGATCGTCAAGGCCGACATCGGCATCAAGGACGGCCGCATCGCCGGCATCGGACAGGCCGGCAATCCGGACGTGCAAGACGGCGTTGACCCGGCGATGGTGGTGGGCGCCGGTACGGAGGTGATCTCCGGCGAGGGGCTCGTCGCCACCCCTGGTGCGGTGGATACGCACGTTCACTTCATCACTCCGACGCAGGTCCCGCACGCGCTCTCGAGCGGCGTGACGACGCTCATCGGCGGCGGCACAGGCCCGGCCGACGGGTCGAAGGGCACCACCTGCACACCTGGACCCTGGAACATCGCACGCATGCTCGAAGCGAGCGCAGCGATGCCCGTAAACGTCGGGTTCCTCGGCAAGGGCAACAGCAGCAGGCCCGAGAGCCTCGTAGAGCAGCTGCAAGCGGGCGCCTGCGGGTTCAAGGTGCACGAGGACTGGGGCGCGACGCCTGCGGCGATCGACTGTGCCCTGACGGTCGCCGACGAGCACGACGTGCAGGTCGCCCTGCACGCAGACACGCTGAACGAGAGCGGCTACCTTGCGGACACGGTCGCCGCGATCGACGGGCGCGCGATCCACAGCTACCACACCGAGGGAGCCGGCGGCGGGCATGCCCCGGACGTGATGGCGATCGCGGCGCTGGCAAACGTGCTGCCCTCCTCGACCAACCCGACGCGGCCGTACACCACCGACACGACAGACAACCTCTTCTGGATGGTGACTGTCACGCATCACCTGAACCCCGCCAACCCCGAGGACGTCGCGTTCGCCCAGTCGCGGATCCGCGCGGAGACCGAGGCCGCCGAGGATGTGCTCCACGACCTTGGCGTGCTGAGCATGTACTCGTCGGACTCGCAGGCGATGGGGCGGATCGGGGACACGGTCGCTACCTGCTGGCGCACGGCCGACAAGATGCGTCGCGTGACGGGCAGCCTCGAGGGTGAGAAGGAGGGGAACGACAACCAGCGCATCCTCCGCTACCTCGCCAAGCTGACGATCAACCCGGCGCTCACGCACGGCGTCGGGCACCTCGTCGGCTCGCTCGAGCCCGGCAAGCTCGCCGACATCGTGCTGTGGCCGACGAACACGTTCGGCGTGAAGCCGAAGTACGTGATCAAGGGCGGGTTCGTCAACTGGGCGGTCATGGGGGACGCGAACGCGTCGATCCCGACGCCGGAGCCCGTGCTGCTGGCGCCGATGTACGGAGCGCTGGGGACCGTGGCCGGTCACACGTCGGTGACGTTCCTGTCGCGCGCGGCGGTCGAGGCCGGGATCGGGGAGCGACTTCAGCCGGACAGGTGGGTGGAGCCCGTGCGGGGCTGCCGCAGCGTGGGCAAGGCGCAGATGATCCGCAACAGCGCAACGCCTGAGATCACCATCGACCCCGAGACCTACAGGGTGAGCGTGGACGGACAGCCGGCCACGGTCGAGGCCGCCGAGGAAGTGTCCATGGCCCAGCTGTATTACGTCGTGTGATGGCCGTCGTCGCGACGGAAGCGCATCGCGACGCCCCACCGGACGCTGAGAGGCTCCGCCTGACGTCGCTGCTGTCGGTCCTGCAGCTCAGCGACTCCGCCTTCCCGAGCGGGCGTTACACGCTGTCGCACGGTCTGGAGGCGCTCTCCCAGAGCGGACGGCTACCCACTCCAAGCAGGGCGTCGCAGCTGCTCACGCTGCTGAGCGACGCGATCCGCCTCGGAGTCGGGCCGTCCGACGGCGTCGCGCTGGCGTGCGCTCACCGAGCGCATGGCAGCGACGGCACCGCCGACCTCGTCCTCCTCGAGCACGCCGATCGACGGTTGACGGCTGTCAAGATCCCACGCGAATCGCGCGAGGCCTCGCGCCGCACCGGCAGGGCGCTTCTCGACACCGCTGTTGGAGCCTTCGGGGGACCGGAGCTGTCCCAGATCGCCGCGCGCGTGAGCGCCGGAGAGACCCCGGGCAACCACGCGGTCATTCTCGGATTCCTCTCCGCGTGGCTTCGGATCCCGCGGCTTGACGCGGTCACCGGCGAGCTGTTCGCGTTCGCGGCCGGGTGGGTGGGCGCGGCCGTGCGTCTCGGGCTCATCGATCACCGCACGGCCCAGGGCCTGCTGCACCGGGTCCGGCCGGTCGTCGTGGAGTCAGCGCTGCGGGCGCTGGACGGCGAGGTCACGCAGATCTCCGGCTGCACGCCGCTGCTCGACGTCATGTCCATGCGACACGAGCAGGCCGGTCTGCGCCTGTTCGCAACCTAGGAGGAGCGCGATGACCGACCGACCGCACGCACACCACCACAACCACGGCCACGACCCATACGCTGAAGCCGACGAGGCCTTCGGCGATGCGCGCGCGCCGGGCATCGCCCGGATTGGAATCGGCGGGCCGGTCGGGTCGGGGAAGACCGCGCTGATCGAGGCCCTCGTGCCGATGCTGATCTCCGCCGGCCACAGGCCCGTCGTGGTGACGAACGACATCTTCACCGAGGAGGACGCTCGGCACGTGCGAGCGACTCTCGCGGGCGTGCTCGCGGCCGAGCGTGTCGTCGGCGTGGAGACCGGGTCCTGCCCGCACACCGCCGTGCGCGACGACCCAAGCATGAACCTCGCGGCCGTGTCGGATCTGACGACGAGGTTCCCCGATGCGAACGTCGTGCTCGTCGAGTCCGGGGGCGACAACCTGACGCTGACATTCAGCAGGGCTCTCGCCGACTATTTCATCTTCGTCATCGATGTGGCCGAGGGGGACAAGATCCCACGCAAGCGAGGGCCCGGCGTGACCGGTTCCGACCTGCTCGTTGTCAACAAGATCGACCTTGCGCCCCACGTCCGGGCCGACCTCGGCGTGATCGATCGCGACGCGCGGGCGGTGCGCGATGGCCGGCCGTTCGTCCTCACGAACTGCTTTACCGGAGAGGGCCTCGAGGAGGTTCTCGACAGGGTCGAGGCAGTCCTCGATCGAGATCGTCGAGGCTGGGGGCACAGCGCCTCATGACGGCCGTCACGCCGGCGCGGCATGAGCCGGCGTGGTACGTGCCTGCCCGTATGCCGCCCGAGGTCAATGCGCTCGCGGAGTCGATCGACGGTGGGCTCCCGGTCGGGGCGCCGGGCAAGGTCGGGCTGCTCGAGGTCGGACTGGGCATGCGTGGCGAAGTGACGCGCGTGACGCGGCAGTATCAGCGCGCCCCGCTGCACATCTACCAGCCGATCTACCTGGACGCGGCTCTCCCAGGAATGCCGTTCATCTTCGTACAGCAGGCGGGCGACGGCCTCGTTCAGGGTGACCGTTACCGCATCGACATCGAGTGCGAGGCAGGCGCGGCCGCCCACATCACCACCCAGGCGGCGACGAACGTGTTCGTGGCACGGCAGGACTTCGCCACGCAACTGGTCAACCTCCACGCCGGGGAGGGCGCCGTGTTGGAGTACCTGCCCGATCCCGTCCTCCCGTTTCGGGGGTCGCGGCTGTTCCAGCGGACCTGCGTGACGGCCGAGCGGGGGTCAACGGTGATTCTCGGCGAGGCGCTCCTGCCGGGCCGCGTCGCGCACGGCGAGGCACACGCCTACGACCTCTATTGGAACGAGACGGAGGTCCGCGACCTGGACGGCACGCTGCTCTTCGCCGACGTGCTCCGACTGGGCCGAGCGGCGGACGCACAACCCGAGTCGATCGCCCTCCTCGATTGCCACCAGATCCTCTCCAGCTTGTACGTGATCAGTTGGCGTCTGCGGCCCGAACGGCTCGTCGCCTGCCTGCGTGAGGCGCTCGCCCCTTCGCCAGACGTTCTCGCCGGCGTCAGCGAGCTGCCCAACGGCTGCGGAGCCGCCGTCAGAATGCTCGCACCGACCTCGAGGTCCTCGAGGGCCGCGACCAGGAGGACCTGGAATGCGGCCCGCACCGCGCTGCTCGGGGTCGGCGCCCCGGACCTGCGCAAGGGATAGCCGGTGACTGCGCGATGAGCCGACACGGCGCACCACGGAGCTCGAGTCCTCGGCCCGGGCCACCGAGGTGGCTTCGCGGGTCGGGATTCGCTGGTGCTGTCCTACTGGTGCACGTGCTCGGGTGGGGGCTCTTCTCGCTCTACTCGCGCCGTTATCCGACGCTGACCGGCCTTGGCGCGCTGGCGTACACGTTCGGTCTGCGGCATGCGTTCGACGCCGACCACATAGCGGCGATCGACAACACGACGCGCAAGCTGCTGCAGGATGGAAGGCGCCCGCTTGGGATTGGCTTCTTCTTCTCGCTTGGCCACGCGACGATCGTGCTGTCGCTGACGGCGGCGCTGGCGCTCGCCACCGGGGTAGTGGACTCGAAGCTGCCCGCCGTGCGCGGCGTCGGCGCATTCGTTGGAGCGAGCGTCTCGGGATCGTTCCTGTGGATCATCGGGATCCTCAACCTGGTCGTCTTCATCGACGTCTGGCGGATCTTTCTCGACATGCGCACCGGGGTCCACGACGAGCAGCGCCTGGAGCGGCGGCTGCTCGATCGCGGTCTCCTGAGCCGCGTGTTCCTGCGGCGCCTCGCATCCAGAATCAGCTCGAGCTGGCACCTGTATCCGCTCGGCCTCCTCTTTGGGCTGGGCTTCGACACCGCCACCGAGGTCGGCCTGCTGGCGGTCGCCGGAGGGGTGGCGACCCACCACGTCCCGTTCCTGGCGGTGATGTCACTCCCGCTTCTGTTCGCGGCCGGGATGAGCCTCGTGGACACGGTGGACGGCGCGATGATGAGCCAGGCGTACGGGTGGGCTTTCTCGAACCCGGTCCGCAGGACCTTTTACAACCTCACCGTCACCGGGCTCTCCGTTGTGGTCGCGCTCGTGATCGGGACGATCGAGTTGATCCAGGTGACGACGAGGGGACTCGGGCTACATGGCGGGTTCTGGAGCTTCGCCGCGAACCTCGACCTGGGCCGCGTGGGCTATGCGATCACAGGCCTCTTCATCGTCGCCTGGGCTGGAGCGGCGGTCGCCTGGAAGTGGGCACGCCTGGACGAGCGCTGGATGCGAGCGGTCGACTGAGCCCGCGCCCGCACGATGGTGCGTGCGATCGCACGGTCGCAAGCGTCTCTGCCCCGAGCCCGCCGTGGTCCCTGGACCGGGGTGCGAGCGCCTGTCAGGGTTGACCGCTGGGGCCAAAGCGCTCGGTGCGGATCCCCGACGCCTCAAACCCGGACTCGAGGAGCAACCCGGTCGCCGACTCCACGGACGCATTCGAGCCGCACACGAACGCGACGCCCGAGGTGAGGGAGCTAGCCGACCGGGCGATCAGTTCCTCGTCGACTCGGCCGCGATGGCCACTCCAGTCCTCGGGGGCGGTGCGGGTGAACGTAAGCACAGCGTCATCGCCGAGCTCATCAGCGAAAATCACATCCTCGGCGTTGCGGACGGAGTAGACCAGCCGCATCGGAAGATCGGGCATGGTCCGGCTACGGTGGCGCAGTATCGCCATCAACGGCACGACCCCGGATCCACCGCCGACCAGCATCACCGGATGCTCGCCGCGCCAGACGAAGTACGAGGTGAACGGTCCGCGCACCTCCACGTGGTCTCCCTCGGCCAGGACATCGTGAAAATAGGGCGAGACCTCGCCGTCCTCGAGCCGATCGATCGTGAGTTCGATCTCTCCTTTGTCGAGGGGGGAGGACGCGATCGAGTAGGAGCGCTCGGCCTGATAGCCGTCCGGGTCTGTCAGGCGGACGTCGTAGTGCTGTCCGGGGAGGTGCTCCATCCACATCGGCAGAGCGATGCGGAAGGACTTCACGCGCGGCGTCTCAGGCTTGATCCGCGTGACCGTTCCTATCTGCCACCGGCCAGGCGCGCGCTGCTCGACGGGTGTCAGTGTCAGTCCGTCCAATACCGCTGCTCCTTCCACGGGTCGCCGTAGTTGTGGTAGCCCCGAACCTCCCAGAAACCCGGCTCGTCGTGATCCATGACGCGCAGGCCCTGGACCCACTTCGCGCTCTTCCAGAAATACAGGTGCGGAACCAGCATTCGCGCAGGCCCGCCATGCTCGCGCGGCAGCGGCTTACCCTCATGCTCGGTCACGACCCACGCCTTGCCGCCGGTCAGGTCCTCCATCGGCAGGTTGGTCGTGTACCCGCCATAGGAGTACTGGACGATGTAAGAGCCCTGCGGGTCGACGCCCTCGAGCAGCCGGTCGACGGAGACGCCGCCGAAGCTCGTGTCGAGTTTCGACCACTTGGTCACGCAATGGATGTCGCAGGGGATCGTCTCGAACGGCAGCTCGTGGAACTCCTCCCACGTCCACTCGCGCGGATTGTGGACCATGCCGTCGACGTGCAGTCGCCACTCGCTCGTCTCGATGTGCGGCGTGGGCCCCGCTGTCAGCACCGGGTAGTCCGGTTCGACGTATTGACCTGGCGGGAGTCTCGTCGCAAGGTCCGCCGACACCTGCCGGCGCGCTTTGAATCCACGGGAGACGAATCCGGTCATCGCACCTCACCTCGTCGAGCCGGCCTCAGCTGTGGCCGTTCCTTGATTGTTGCGCATCGAGCGCTTGCCGTCGCATATGCCTGCGCGGGCGCCGATGCGGCAGCGGGAGCGCCTTCGTGTGGCGTCCCGTTGCCGACATGCGGCGTTGCCGCTCAAGCCGCGGCGGCCATCCGGGATGGACGTTCGCTGCTCTCATCCTCGAACGAGTGCACGACGCGCTCGACCGAGCGCTCATGGGCAGTGAGCCCAGATACAGCCAGCCCACTTATGGCCAGTCCGCTCGCGAGCGCCAGGTTTTGGACGCTCGATTCCGAGAAGACGAGGCTTGCGACGATCGTCCACGTGCTGATCGCGGCCGTCAGGGATGCAGCCACGAAAGACGCTCTATTGGCAGGGTACCGGTAGGCGATGCTCGCCGACACGGCAAGCGTTCCGATACTGATCGCAAACGCAAGCCACGCGATCGTCGCCAGCGAGAACGAGGCGGTGGCGACGACGAGGAACGCGGCTGCGATCCCGATACCGAGCCAAGATGTGAATTTGATGCTCAAAGTTCGCTCCTTTGGTCTGTGGACACGACGATGGGACTGCGTGCGTCTGCGTCGAGCGGGGGGCACCGTGCCGAGCCGACCGTCGGACAAACTCGTAGCTCGAGCGACCCGGCCCAGGTGGCATCCCCCTTGCGACGCCAGCAAGCGACACGAGCGCCAACGAGGCGACCGAGCCGACCGAAGGCGATGTGCCTTTCGTGCGCCGCGAGCGCCGGTTGACGATCACTCGCAGTGTGCTGCACGCACCGGGTCCCATGGACCTCACTAAACCGGCTGGGGCGCCGTCCCGCGACACGCTTTGGCGTTCGCTTGATCGGTGATCCCTATCAGCCCCTGGTGGCGACGGCCTGCGCGGCCATGGAGAGGCGCGCTCCTGTCGAGGCGACATCACCGCGCCGCATGAGCGACGATGCAGGGATACCCGCTCCGCTGATGCTGGCCACGCTCACTGACCGTCGCGAGTTCGGCGAGGACTGGCTGCTGGAGCGAAAGCTCGACGGTGAGCGTTGCGTCGCGCGCAGAGACGGCGACAGCGTGAGGCTCGAGTCCCGCACCGGCAAAGATCTCACCGGGACCTACCCCGAGGTGGCTGCCTCGTTAGCAGCCCAGCAGGCCCGCCGGCTGCTGATCGACGGCGAGGTCGTCGCCTACGACGGCGAGCAGACGTCCTTCAGCCGTCTGCAACAACGCCTCGGGACCGCCAAGCCATCTGCTCAGCATGTGGCGGCATATCCCGTCGTCTACTGCGTGTTCGACGTCCTCGAGCTTGAGGGCGAGGACGTCGCCGCCCGGCCTCTCCTCGAGCGACGCGCGCTGTTGACGAGGATCATCCGGCCGACGGACGCGATGCAGATGACCGAAGCGTGGAGCGGCGACTCGGTGCGTCGATTCGGCGACGCTTGCCGCTCCGGCTGGGAGGGGCTGATGGCCAAGCGCGCTGACTCCCCCTATACGGCGGGCCGCTCGAAGGATTGGTTGAAGCTGAAGTGCTCCTGGGAGCAGGAGCTCGTCATTGGCGGCTTCACCGATCCGGGCGGCGCGCGCACGGACTTCGGCGCGCTGCTCGTCGGCTATCACGACGACGGCCGGCTCGTCTACGCCGGGAAGGTCGGCACGGGTTTCTCTGCGGCAACGCTGGGTGACCTCGGAGCAAGGCTGCGCGAGCTCGAGACGCCCCACTCGCCGTTCGTCGACGCGCGACCCGTGCCGCGCGGGGCGCACTGGACGCGACCTGAGCTGGTCGCTCAGATCGGTTTTGCGGAGTGGACCACAGACGGTCGGCTGCGCCAGCCGAGGTTCCTCGGACTGCGCGACGACAAGCTCCCCGAGGAGGTCGTCCGGGAGCGGCCGCGGTGACCGGACCTTTCGCGATGGTCGCCGACCGCCGGTCCGACGGGCGGCGCGACGAGCTGCGGATCTACTTCAGCGACTCCGCACCTAGCCCGCTGGCGACGGGCGTAAGCAGCGCTGGGCTTGCTGCGGCGCGCTCACTCGAAACCGTGGAAGGGCGAGTGGTCACCGGCGTCCCACGCCGCTCGCAGCCCTGGGTCGCTGAGGTCCCAATCGGGGCGGATCTCGCTCGTAACGGCCCGCAGGTCGTGCCAGAGGTCATAGGCCGAGGGGCGCCCCCAGAACCAGTAGCCGTTGTAGACGCTGTGGATGACCAGGCCGGGCTTCAGAACGAACGTGTGCGGGATCATCGGGTCGTGCTCGGGGTCCGTGTACTCCTGGATGTCGAGATCCTTCTGCACGATGCGGCCGGGATCGGACAGGAAGGTCCACTGCGCGCCGAGCGACGCCCGGAACTCTTTGAGCTCGTGGTCTGCGTCGGTCGAGATCGTGGCCATCTGGGTGTAGGCCACGGCGACCTTCGGATAGAACGCGGCGAGTTCCAGGTGCTGCTGGTGCTCCTTCGGGCAGTAGTGGCCGCGCGCGAGCGTGAGGATCAGCGGATCGTCTCCCTGCAGCTCGCTGAGCCTTCGGGACGCTTTCGTGTGATCCGGCAGCTCGTAGTCCGGGAACGTCCCGCCGGGGGCGATGTCGGAGCGCATGGTTGGACCGCCTTTCACTCGGCCGTGCGAACGACCACGAGCCGCTGGCCGCCGCCGACATCCTAGGCCGTGCGTCCTGCTTGCTCTCTGTCTCCGTCCCTCAGCTTGCCATCGGCGGTCCCGAGCGGGGGACCTGGGACGCCGCCGCGATCTCGCCGCGGAGCGTCTTGAGCGCGGCGACGTAGATCTCCGAGAACGTCGGGAACGGCTGGATCGTGTCGGCCAGCACGTCGAGTGTGATCTGCGCGCGGATCGCGAGCGTCGCCTGCTGCAGCCACTCGCCGGCCTCGGGACCGAGCGCGTAGGCGCCCGTCAGCCGCTCGCCGTCGCTGAGGAGCGTCAGGAAGCTGTTCTGCTCGGCGTACGCGCGCGTGTAGGTGGCCGTCTTCGGCACCCCCGACAGCGGGACCATCGCGCTGAAGCGGCCGGCCGAAGCGCCGACGGCCGCAGCCTGCGGGTCCGTGTAGACAACACGCGGAACGGCCTCGTAGTTGGCCTTCCGCGGGTCGCCGAGGATGTTCGCGGCGACCACCTCGCCCTGGTACTTGCCGACGTGCGTCAGCGGCCAGAGGCCGTTGACGTCGCCGATCGCCCAGAGGCCCTCCGCCGCACGCAGGTGCGCATCGACCGGAACTCCGTGCGCGTCCGGCTCGACGCCGACGGTCTCGAGGCCGAGCCCTCGCACCCGTGGACGCCGGCCGGTGGCCACGAGCAGCCGGTCGCCGCGCAGCTCGCGACCACCGTCCAACTCGAGGACGTAGTCCTCACCGTCGCGTCGCGCGGCGCTCGCGTTCGCGGACAGGACAAGCTCGATACCTTCGCGGCGCAGAACCTCGCCGAGCGCCTCGCCCAGCGGCGCCGGCTCCCGGCCGAGCACGTGCTCGGCCATGTTGATGACTGCCGCCTGGCCGCCGAGTCGGGTGACTGCCTGCGCCATCTCGACCCCCACCGGCCCGCCGCCCAGAATGAGCAGATGGCGCGGAATGGCCTTCATCGAGGTCACCTCACGGCTGGTCCAAACGCCGTCGAGCTCGCGCAGGCCCGGTATCGGCGGCACGACCGGATCGGCACCGTTGGCGAGGACCACGTGATCGGCGGTGTGCCGCACGCCGTCGACCTCGACGACGCCCGGGCCGGCGAGCCGGCCGCTGCCGCGTAGCAGCTCGATGCCGTGGTCGGCCAGCCAGCGCTCCTGTCCGGCGTCGGAATAGTCGGAGACCATGAAGTCACGCCAGGCAAGCGCCGCTTCGACGTCGACCTCGGCGCTCGCGGCGGCCTCGCGCGCCCCGTGGACTGCCTCGCCCGGCCGCAGCAACGTCTTCGACGGAATGCAAGCCCAGTACGAGCACTCACCTCCCACGAGCTCGCGCTCGACGACGGCGACGCGCAGACCGCCCTCCGCCAGAGCGCCCGCGCAGTGCTCGCCCGGCGACCCGCCGCCCAGCACGATCACGTCATAGTCGCTGCTCCTGTCTGCAGCCACTCGCCGGCGCGCTCGTGCCTTAGGCATAGCGCGTACGAGTCCGGCCAAGCGGGTTCCGCCTAAGCCCGTTCGCTGCTCGTCGTTGCCGCTGTGCGCTACGGAAGAGGTCGGCACGGGCCCCTTTCCCGGTCGCCCCTGACCGTTATTCGACTGAGGGCACCCGCCTCGGGTCGCACACACTCTGCTTCCCATCCGAGCGGAAGTCAAGGTGCTCGCGCGGCGAGCGCAGGCGACTAGAGTCAGGATCGTGTTCGACCACGTGGCGATCCACGCGTCAGACCGACCGGCCTCAGAGCGCTTCTACCGTACGGTCCTCGACGCTCTCGGGATCGAACCGAGCAGTGCCGACGCGGGCACAATCGAGTGGGACGACTTCAGGCTGCTCGCCGCGGACCGGGACCATCCGCACACGCGACATCTTCATGTCGGGTTCATCGCGCCCTCCCGCGAGCACGTTGACGCGTTCTGGCAGGCCGCTGTCGACGCCGGCTATCACGACGACGGCCCCCCCGGCGAGCGCCCGCAATACAGGCGCGACTACTACGGCGCGTTCGTGCTCGACCCGGACGGGAACAGTGCCGAGGCGGTCCACCACGGCGACACCCGCCCTGGCGGCCACATCGACCACCTATGGATCCGCGTGCGCGACGTTCCCACAGCCGAGGCCTTCTACACCGCGATCGCCCGCCACACCGGGCTACGCGAAGGACGAAGGTGGGACGCCGGGGTGCAATTCCGCGGCGCCTGGGCGACCTTCTCGCTGGTGAATGACGGCAGGCCCCTCACTGAGAACGTGCACATGGCATTCCCAGCACCCGACCGCAAGACAGTCGATAGCTTCCACCGCATCGCGACGGGCGACGGCCACCGCAGCATCTTCCCCCCCACCGAACTGCAGCACCTCGGTGAGGTGAACTACACGACCTGCATCGTCGACCCCGACGGCAACACCGTCGAATCCGTCTTCCACGAGACGCGATAGGGCCGCCCGCGGGCCCACGGAGGCGGCAATATAATTCGCGTGTCGGGGTTCGAGTCCTCCCCCGGCATCACGGCGATGGAGCCAAGTTCCGCATGAGAGCTCGGGGTTCACGGGGATATGACGCGGAAGACCAGGGAGGGGTTCAGCGCGGGAATCGAGGCGCTCCTCGTGTTCTACGCCGCCGATGTCGTCTGCTATCCCGCCCCCGGATGGGTTGAGGACGCTGTCTGCCACGGGCACGACGGCTTCCGCAAGCTGAGTGCGGTCTGGACCGAGAACTTCGACGAAGTCGCGCTGGAGGTCCACGAGGTGCGGGACATGCACGAGCGGATCCTGATACTCGCGGAGTTCACTGGTCGAAGCAAGGACTCGGGCGCCCCGGTCCGCCAGCCGTTCGGCGTGATCAACTCCGACCTCCGCGACGACGGCAAGGTCGGCGAGGTTCGCTTCTTCCTCGGCTGGGAGCAGGCCCTCGCAGCCGCCGGGCTGTAGCCTTACACCACCACCGGAGGCACAGCCTCCGCGGTGTCCTGCGCGCCGCTGATTTCCTCGCTGCGGCGTTGCACTATGTTCTTGGCCTGCTTCTGCCAGTACTCCTCGAGGCGGTTCGAGCCGTGTGGCTTGCGCACGATCCTCCCCTTGGCCCACAGCGGCGGTCCGTGCAGCGCGGCCAAGCGTGCCTGCTCGTGGCAGAACCCCGGCGTGAATCTCGCCCATGTGCCCGACACGGCTGGAGGCTCATCGCGGGCACATAGACCGAACTCGCAATCGCAACCACCGCCATTGCTCTTGATGATGCTGTCGCGGTGGGACGTGTCACGAATGCAGCTCGGCAGCCGCATTTGGGCCGCGATGCGCTCCTCCGGCACTCCCTCATGCCTCCACAGTCTGTATGTCATGTTGCTCAACAGGACGACATCCGCCGCGAGTCGCGAGACCTTCCACTTGCTCTGCTCGACCCACGTCACGGCGTCATGCTCGTGACGCCACATGTAGTCGTACATACGGGCCGCGGGATCGTCTCCATCTGGCAACTGCCCCAGCTCGACCAGACCCTGCATGGCGAGTTCCATCCCGCGCTTGACCAAGGGATGCGACTCCCTTGCCCGCAAAGTCTTGAAACGTTCACAGAAGGCGCCCAGCTCGATCGGCTGCTGGCAGGCGTAAGCCAGCAGGGCGTGTACGAGCACCAAACGTGCATGCCAGAACCGCAACGGCCTGTCGAGCAGTCGGTTCACATCCCCGATGTTCTGGAATCTCCGGCTCACGATGGCGAGCTTCAGCCCTTGGGCAACCGCCATCTCGCCGCGCAACGGCGACATGTCCTCCGCGAGGCAGAGACGCGTGGCGCGCGACCATTGAACCTCGAGCCAGTCCGACGAGTCACCGGGAGACCGTCGCAGGGACGGCAACATCCAGGCCAGCGAAGCAAGCTCGTTGCCCAGCGCGCTGCCCTCCACTGAGAGCTCACGCGGGCCCGACGCCTCGGCGGCGTCCAGGACGCCCGCTATCTCACGCTGAAGAGTCTGGCCCGGATCCCCCTTGCACGTCGCCAGGGCTTTGACGGCAGGCCACTCCACATCGAGATTCCGACTCGTGGCGAGCCGCCAGAGGAGGCGATGGGCTTCGGGTGCCCGCCACCTTGCGAGCGCACGCACGAGTCTCACCGGCCCGGTGACGTCGAAGGACTGAGACGACCTCTCATCGCGCGAACAGAGCATGTCGACCGAACGTCGCGCGATGGCACCGACTCGGTCGGTCGCGTACGCAAGGTCCTCGCAGGCGCTCACGATGCGGATCGCCCCTGCAGCGAGCCGTGGTGGCGCGCAGTCGAGATCCTCGAGGATCTCGACGAAGCTCTCGAATGCGTCGTGACGCTCCGGTCCGTGGTGTCCCAGATGCCAGAAGGTGAGCGCAGTCAGCGCGAAGCGCTCGTGACGCAGGCCATGGTGATTGCCTTCGGCGGCCTGCCGAGCATCGTCAACCAGCCGCGTCGGATCGTTCATGCTCGCGGCAACGAGGTAGGCGCCGAGGTCGTCGGAGGTGAAGCTGACGTACTCGTCGCCGTCACGCAAGAGGTTGAGATCGGCCGCGTCGCTGAGCGCGCGGCCGCACTCCTCATCGAGCTCGTGCCTTTCAACCGTCAAGTCCGTCTCGAGCTCGAGCTTTTCTGCGACTCTTTCGGCGGCCCGCTTCGCATCGGGCCCTCGGGGACGCTCGACTCGGTCCGGGTTCTTCCAGCCATTTTCGGGAGCGACGGCGCCGTCCTCGATCGCCTCGAGGTATCTCGTGAGGATTGCCGCCCGCCAGTGGTCGGTTTGCGCAGGAAGGTTCTCGAGCGATATGTCGTTTTTCTGTAGCCGGACGATCAGGTCGAGGTAGAACGGGTCAACCAGGGAATCGTCGGCCCTATCGTGCAGTTGATCGAGCGCGGCGCGTGCGCCGCGAATGCGTAGACGTTCGGCACCGGCGGCCACAGGGTCGGCCGCGGCGTCCCCTGAGGCAGCTCGAACGTGGTCCTCGCCAGCGGCGGTCTGTTTGAACGCGCGCTGCAGGTATTCCTCGGCCTCGGCATGGGTGAAACGGTCAAGATCCTCCCGCAGGACTGCACCGGCGCGGCCGAGCCCGAGCTCTTTGTCGACGTCGAACTCGCTTTCCAGATCGAGCGTCGTCGCGAGGACGACCGAGATCTTCTCTTTTCTCAGGTTCCTGATCTCAGTGGCACCTCGCCCGCCGATCGGCTTCAGGCGTTCGAGCACTTCTTTGTCGAGCCCGTCAACCAGCACCACGATCGCGCGCGTGTGACACGCGAAACGCCAGATCGCGTCGGCCTGCTCATAGGAGCTGGTGACGAAGTCGATGTTTTGTTTGAACGTCTTTTTCGCGAGCGCCTCGAGGTCGAAGGACCCGTCGCGAGGGGCACGCACGGGTATCGGTATGAGGCCGCGCTGGGCCAGATAATGGGCCAGTTCGACTATGAAGCTGGTCCTACCGGTGCCTGCCCTACCCTTGACCACGGCTACGGCCGGCTCTCTGCTGCGGATGATCTCGTCACCGAGCTGCCTGGACGCGCGATCGCGGAGGTCCGGCCACTCGCCCGGGTACCAGTCGACGAGAGCTCGCGGGTCTTCCAAGATCGTCTCACGGTACCCCTTGAGCGCTCTCTGACGCTTGAGACCGAGCACCTTGTAGTAGGCGAACGCGCCGACCAGAAAAGCGACGAACAGGTGCTCGAGCAGGCTCACGGCGACCTCGTGTTTCGTCGTGAAGGTGCCGATCCAGTCGCTCGTCGTCGGGATCAGGTCAAAGAAGATGGGAAGACCGACGAGGAGAACGGTGATGCCGAGAAACGATGCCGGTCGGTGCAGAAAGAACGAACGTTCGAGCGCACGGAATCCGGCTACCAGCGCCGGCCTGTGTTCCCGATCCGCCTTGATCGACGTGCGCACCTCGCGCGAAAGCTCCATCGAAGTGCGCGCCACTGACGGTAGCGCTGCCATCTGGACCCCCATTCGCTCTGCTGCTGGCGAGGAGGAGATCATGTCCGCCTTTCTCGGCGCGCGCAATCCAGTTTTGGACATCGCGCGCGGGCTTCTTCGACCACACGCA
>DATMQX010000092.1:0-10309 GCA_035567055.1 Solirubrobacteraceae bacterium | reverse complement strand
CACCAGCGACCGCTCGTGCTCGCTGTATCGCACCCTGATCAGACCCAGCGTCACGCGCGTCAGGAACCTCCAGTACGTTCGCGCCAGCCGCTCCAGGTGCGTGGGCGTCCAGATCTCCCGCAGCGCCCGCTCCTCGAGCTCCAGATCGGCGGTCTGCAGCGAGCGAACCGCGCCCGCGCCGTCGACGCTCGTCGAGTCCTCGAGGTTTGAGATCGTCGCGACCGACCGTCCGGCCTCGCTCGCCCGCCGTCGCCTGACGATCGCCAGCCCCCCCGCGACCGCAACCGCCACGACGGCGATCCACAGCGCGGTCATCTGGGCTCCGGCGCTCGCACAGGGCCTCAGGCTACCCGTGCGCCGCACGGCGAAGTCGATCACGTCCCCGGTTACTGATATTCAAGGTGTGTGGGCTACTCGAGCTCCCATCACGCTCCCCGCGCCCGGCCGGTCGCCGATCTCCCGCTCGACGTGCTCACCGACGACGGCGAGGAGCTGGCGAGGGCCTGGGCGGTGTCGTTGATCGTGGCCCGCCCGCCGAATGCGATCGCCGGGATTCCCCTCGAGGATCTCGCGCGCGATGGGCCGCGCCTGTGCGCACAGGTGCTACGGGCGCTCGAGTCCGACGCCGAGCTCGAGCTGCTGACGCAGACCACCGGCGACGGCGGGCGCGAGCAGTCCCCACTCGCCGAGCGGCTCGCGAGTCTCGCCGGGGCCGGCGACGTACCGTCGGTCGTGGGGGCCGTGGAGGCGCTGCGCGGCGTGCTCTGGGAGGCGCTGCTCGGAGAGCTGCGCCGGCCGGTCCTCGACCGCGCTGACGCGCGCCTGCTTGCGGATCTCGCCGATCGCCTGGCGTACGTCTGCGCGATGACGCTCGCCGCCGCGCTCCCGTCAGCCGGGGCGCGCCCACCCCAGGTCAGGGGCCACGACGAGGTGCTCGCGGCGGGGACGCACCGGGCTCCCGCGCCGCGCGGCGATCCGGTGGCTCCGGTCGGGCCCGGCGGCGACGGCGAGGTGGTCATCATCGACGAACGCCAGCACGCCGCGAGCACGCGAGCGACGGTCGTGGCGCGCGGGGCACGGACGTCGCGGGAGACCGACGCCGCTGACGGCTCCACGGCAACTTGGAGCGCGCCGTCGCCGACCGACGAGCCGCCGTCGCGCCGCGAGCCGCCGTCCGCATACGTGGCGCCCCCGCAGGCCTCGACGGCGCCGCCGCACGGGCGATCGGGCACCGACAGCGGCGCGCCCATCGCCTCGCCGCCGAGCACCCAGGCGGAGATCCAGATCCGCGATGAACGCACCGAGGAGGGACCCGCCGCCTGGATCCGCTCGATCGGACGGGAGCTCGAGCGCTTCGCACTCGACGGTCGCCCGTTCGCGGTCCTGCTGATCGAGCTGATGGACGCCGAGCGCCTGGCCCGCGGCGAGCCGCCCGAGGAGGTGCTGCGGGTCGCCGGACAGGTGCAGCGCACCCTCGAATCGGAGCTGTGGGGGCTCTCGGAACGAGCCGGCGCGTCCCTCACGCGTGAGGCGCCCGGGAGGTTCTGGCTGCTGGCCCCCGGCATCGATGCGCCGCGCACCGTGGCGCTCACCGAGCAGATCGCGCACGCCGTCAGGCGATCGGTGAGCCATCGAGGACAGCCCGTGGAGATCGCGGTCGGGACCGCCGTGTGCCCGGGCGATGGGGTGCAGGCCGCCGCGCTCGCGGCGCACGCCGACGTCGCGCTGTACGCAGCGCGCGCCGACGGATCAGCCGGAGACGGCCCCGCCCGTTAGGGGGCTCACGGCGGGCGCGGCGGGCAGTCCCAGCGTCGGCGCGTTGGCGGTGCTGCCGACGACGCGGGTGCCGATGCGGACCGTTTCGCTGATGCCGAGGGCCTGCGCGGCTCCGGCCGTGAGATCCCATTCGGCGCCGATGTGGCTGTAGGGCCCGCGGTCGAGGACCGGGATCGTCAGGGTGCGGCCGTTGTAGCTCACCTTCACGAGCGTGCCGCACGGAAGCGTGCGGTGCGCGACGCCGATCACCGACGGGGTGAGCGTCTGTCCACAGGCGGTCTTCTGTCCGTAGAAGCCGGGCCCGAACCACGTGGCGATCGCGTTCGCGCGCACCTTGCGCGCGCGCTTGGCGCGTGGCGCGGGAGCGCTCGTTCCGGGCGCGCTCGCGCCGCCGGTGGCGGCGGAGGCGTCGGCCGCCGTCGTGGCGCCCGTCGACACCAAAGCGCCAATCAGGACGAGCGAAGCCGTCTTTTTGCTGAAATCGAATCGCATCTTGTCGACGCCTACGGGGTGAGCTGACGGGCTCGCGCGGCGCTCTCGCGCGGCGCTACGGCCCTTGCGGGCCGATTCGCCCCAGCGGATCACCGTCGATCCGCGTTTGGGTCCCCCGCCTCCCGTGACCTGGGTCAACGGAAGCTCGGCGTGCCGGCGATTATATACAGACTCGCGGCGCACACATCCGGGCGGCCGCCTGCGGCGCCGGATGGCGGCGCGCGCTCTCAGGAAAGCGGCAGGTGCGAGAGCACGTCTTTGATCAGCCGCTCGCTCCTCGAGAGCCCGGCCTTCGCCAGCTCGCCCACGATCTCCGCGGCGGACAGCACCAGCTCGGCGCCGCCGGGCGGTCGCACCGCTCCCGTCGCCGCATCGTCCTCGGTCTCATAGCCCTGGGCGGGCACCGCCTCGAGCTTCGTCGCCGACCGCTGCTGGCGCCTCGCCGGACCCGCTGTGCGCTTGCCCGCCCGATTCCTCGACCCTCGCTGGCCTTTGTCGGCGCGCGCATCCGCCTTCCTCGCCGTGCCCGTCTCGCTGGCGGCGCCCGCGGAGACCTCAGCCGCCGGTGGCGAAGCCGAGCGTCGCGCCCCGTTGCCGTTGCCGCCGCCGTCGGCGGATCGGGCCGGCGTGCTTGCGGCACCGCTCTTCTCGCCGGCCGAGCGACGGGCGGCGGCCCGGCGAGGGGTCGCCCGCTGCGGACGCGTGCGGGGAAGGTTGCCGAGGACGCCGGAGCCCTCTCCGTCGGAGTTGGGTCCCGTCGGCCTCTCCATCCCGTCGTTCATCGCTCACATCATGCCTTAAGCGGTCGTTGCAAGAAGATCTCCAAAACAGGGGGCGATCCCAGAGGCGACGCGTTAGCATGTGAGCCGAGAAACTTACGTTGAGTCGTAACGTCGGGCGGGCTTCGGCCGTATGTCCGGCAGGAACTGTCACAGCCAAGAATCCGGCGGGTCCCACCATCGGTCTCCCACCGGGTTGTCGATCGACGGAAAGAAACGGAATCAGATGTCAGTAGTCGAGCTTCAGGAGCTGGATGAGGTCAAGGGGCTGCTCGCCAGGGGCCTCCAGGTGGGAGTCCTCTCGTACGCAGAGATAACCAAGGCGATGTCCGAGCTGGACCTGGACGAGTCGGATGTCGAAGAGCTGCACGGCTTCCTCGAGAAGGCGGAGATAGAGCTCGTCGAGGACATCGATCCGGCGATCGCACCCTCCTCGCAGGTCGAGCGCGCACCCGACAAGCGCGGCCGGCGCAAAGCCAAAACCGCGCTGGACCTCAAGCCGGACATGACCACCGACTCGCTGCAGCTGTTCCTCAAGGACATCGGCAAGGTGCGGCTGCTCACGGCCCAGGAGGAGGTGGACCTGGCCAAGCGGATCGAGCGCGGTGATCTCGACGCGAAGCAGAAGATGGTCGAGTCCAACCTGCGCCTCGTCGTGTCGATCGCGAAGAACTACCGCAACCAGGGGCTGCCGTTCCTCGACCTGATCCAGGAGGGAACGCTCGGACTCGTGCGTGCCGCCGAGAAGTTCGACTACCGGAAGGGCTTCAAGTTCTCCACGTACGCGACCTGGTGGATCCGCCAGGCGATCGCGCGGGCGCTGGCCGACAAGGCGCGGACGATCCGCATCCCGGTGCACGTTGTCGAGAAGCTGAACAAGATCGGCCGTGCCGAGCGAAAGCTCGTCACCGAGCTCGGGCGCGAGCCGACGGCGGACGAGATCGCCGAGGTGACAGGCATCGACCCCGAGGAGGTCGACTCGATCAAGCGCTCCGCCCAGGCGCCGGTGTCGCTGGAGAAGCCGGTCGGCGACGAGGAGGAGTCCGAGTTTGGCCAGTTCATCGCCGACGAGCGCGCCGAGTCCCCCTACGAGCGGGCGGCGGAGATCCTCACGAAGGAGGCTCTACGGGAGGCGCTGGAGAATCTCTCCTATCGCGAAAGGCGAGTGCTCGAGCTGCGATATGGCCTCGGCGGCGAGCACCCGCGCACGCTCGACGAGGTAGGGCGCACCTTCAACGTCACCCGCGAGCGCATCCGCCAGATCGAGAACCAGTCGCTGAAGAAGCTTCAGAGCCTCGCCGAGGCGCAGAAGCTCCGCGACGTCGCCTGACGGCGGCGCGGCCCGCCTGACGGCGTCCTCGCTCGCCCGTGCCCCGAAGGGGTGCGTCCTGGTCAGGCAACCCGATCCGCTCGTCAGGGGCGGCCCCGTCCATATGCCGGCGATGCCATTCAAGCGGCCGCTTGGCGCTGCCGATGAGATCGCATGTTCGATATCGACGGCGCGCTGCGCGAGCTCGTCAGCAAAGAAGGCTCCGACCTGCACGTGAAGGCCGAGTCGGCGCCGCTGTTTCGCGTGAACGGAGAGCTGACGCTCGACCCGCGGGCCCAGCCGCTGACACCGGCGGACACCGAGGCGGCGCTGAGGACGCTGCTGAGCGACGAGGCAAAGCTCGAGGAGTTCGCCCAGGAGCACGAGGTCGACTTCTCCTTCGAAATCAAGGGCGTCGCCCGCTTCAGGGTCAACGCGTTCCAGCAGCGCGGCCTGACCTCGATGGCCTGTCGAGCGATCCCGCACAAGATCAGCACGATCGAAGAGCTCTCGCTGCCGCCCGTGGTGACTGAACTGGCTGAGGAGGAGCGCGGCATCGTGCTGCTCACGGGGACCACCGGCTCGGGCAAGTCGACGACGCTGGCGGCGATGATCGACCACATCAACTTCACGATGAGCAAGCACATCGTGACGATCGAGGACCCGATCGAGTTCCTCCACAGCGACAAACGCTCCGCTATCAACCAGCGTGAAGTCGGCATGGACACCGCGTCGTTCAAGCGCGCGCTGCGGCGCGTCCTGCGCCAGGACCCGGACGTGATCCTGATCGGCGAGATGCGTGACGAGGAGACGGTGCAGACGGCGCTGTCCGCGGCCGAGACCGGCCACCTCGTGCTCTCGACGATCCACACCGTGGACGCCACCGAGTCGATCAACCGTCTGCTCGACTTCTTCCCGCCTCATCAGCACGGGCAGGCTCGCAGCATGATCGCCGGCACAATCAAGGGCGTGATCTCCCAGCGACTCGTGCCGGGCGCCGACGGCGGCCGCGTGGCGGTGTGCGAGATCCTTCGCACGACGGGCCGGGTGCGCGACATGATCACCGACCCGTCGCAGACGGGCAAGCTGATCGAGGTGATCACGGCCGGCGGCTACTACGGCATGCAGACGTTCGACCAGGCGCTGTTCGGTCACGTCAAGGCCGGACGTGTGACCTTCGAGGACGCGATGCGAGTCGCCTCCAGCCCGCACGACTTCAAGCTGCTGATGCAGGCGGACGGACGTCAGGGCACCACGATGGAGGACGTCGCGCACGCCGAGTCCAAGCGCCAGCCCGAGACCGGTCCGTCGCTCACTGTCGCCTGACGACGCCCGCTGGTAAAGTCGCGGGTCGCCGTGTCGGGAGCACGGCGACACGGGAGCGCACGGGTGGCGCTCCGACCAAAGGAAATGGGGTGGGTAACCATGCTGCGACGCGTTATGCGGCTGCTGGCCTTGACGGCCACGCTATCGGCGCTCTCTGCGAGCTCCGCGCTGGCGGCAAAGGGCGGCGCCGGGACGGAAACGTTCACCGAACACGCGCACGAAGTCCTGCTGTTCTCGTTCTCGACCGAAAACCAGTGCACGGGCGCTGAAGGCACGCTCTCGGCGATCGCCGCGAACGAGGTGTTCCACATCACGACGCACGCCGACGGCGACCTGTGGGTGACGGGAACGGCCGAGGGGACCGCCACGTTCGTCCCGTTCGGACCAGGCGTCTCCTACAGCGGGCACTTCGTCAACTGGTTCGGAGAAGCGCTCAATCAGAAGAACCAGGTCGGGCACTCCACCGGCACGTTCGTGCTGACGGGAACCGACGGCTCGCGAGTCGTGATTCACATGACCAGCCATCTGAGCACGAACGCGCACGGCGCCGTGACCGTCGAATTCGAAAGGAGCTCCGTCCACTGCGGCTGAGCCGGTGCGGGCTCCAGGGGCGGGCGCCGATCTCGGGCGCCCCGCCTCCGCCCCCGCAGCGAGCGGCAGCCGATCGTGGGTGGATTCTCGGCGCGCACCATCCATCCGGCCGATTGACGCGGACCGGCCGCGCTGCTTAGCGTGCATCAGGGGCTATCGACGACCCCGCGTTTCCTAATTGTCGTGAGCGCGGGCGGGCCACCCCCGGCCAACGTCGATAGCCCCAATACGTCCGGACCCGTCGCCGCACTTCAGTTGGTAAAGTAAGGGTTCAGATGGCCGTTGATGAGACATGTCCGGTGTGCATGACGGCGGAGATCGTCTGCGGGAAGTGGACGCTGCTGCTCGTGAGAGACCTCGCGGAGGGCAGATCGCGCTTCTGTGAGCTCGAACGGTCGCTCGCCGGCATCAGCCCCCGCACGCTGTCGTTGCGCCTGCGAGCGCTCGAGGAGCAGGGGATCGTGCAGCGCCACACGTTCCCCGAGGTGCCTCCGCGGGTCGAGTACGCCCTGACCGAGAAGGGCCTGGCGCTGCTGCCGATCATCGACGACATGCGCACCTACGGCGAGGAGTGGCTCGGTGCGCAGTGCGCCGAGCGCAGCGACCAGGAGGTCCTGGCGGTCGCATAGCGGCGGCGCGCGGGACCCCGTCGCTGCAACTACAGGTGCGCCGGGGAGGAGGCGGGTCGGCCAGGGCGAAGTGAGCGCACCATGCGTTCTCTGACCCTCCAGGCGGCGCTCACCGAGTTCGCCGAGTCGGCTGCGGTCCTTCTGCAGGCCGACCTCGCCGCCGGCGCGGAGATCCCCTTCGAGCTCGACTCGCGTCCCACCCGGGGCATGACGAGCACGCCGCTTTACTGCTACCGGTCCCTCACCGGTGCATTCATCGCCGAGCGGCAGGCGGCGCTTGAAAGCCTGCCCGCGCGGGGTGAGGCGGCGAGACGGCTGAAGGGATTCGACGGGCTCGAGAGCTACCTCGCGATCGCTGGCCGCGAGCCCGCACGACAGACCCGGCCGGCGCGCGTCGACGCCGCCCTGATCGCGCTGCTGCAGGACGTCTTCGACCAGCAGACGGACTTCGAGCTGCGGGCCGAGCGTCTGCAGACGGCGCTGCAGAGGCTCGAGCAGTCGGCGCTCGCCGGCGCCGGCGAGGTCACGCTGGTGGCGACGCTCCACGGGCTGACGATCACCTCGGAGGAGATCCAGCTCACCCGCGGCCTCACCCTCGCCCGGCCGGACGCGCTGGATGGGCTGCCCGAGGCGGCGCTCCCGAGAGGCGAGGGCCGCGAGCACCCCGTCGTCGTGCTGAACGTCGGCGACGACGAGGGCACCGAGGCTGCACGTGACGTTCGCGACGCGCTCTCTCACGGGCGCGCGGTGCTCGCCGACCTGCTGCGCGCACTGCGCCTGTTCGGCGATGGCCGCGTCACGCTCGGAGCGCTCGGCTGGGCGCGGATCGGCGCCGGAGCGTGGACGCCGCTGCCGATCGGGGCAGGCGGGCGACCGCACGGGATGCTCGTCATCACCACCGAGCAGGAGGACGAGCTGCGCGCCTTCTGCAGCCTCGTCTCGCGCCGCGCACCCGAGGGAAACGAGCTCGCCTGGGCGCTGGCGCGCTTTGAGATGGGCTGCGAGCGCGAGACGCCGAGCGAGGCTCTGACCGACCACCTGCTGGCGCTGCGCGCCCTGCTGGAGCCCGAGGGGCCGGCGAGCGGCCTGCTTGCCGGGCGGGTGGCTGCACTCTGCGCGACTCCGCAGGAGCGCCTCCAGCTGACCGAGCGCATCGTCGGTGCGCTCGCGATCGAGCGCGCGGCGATAGCCGGCGGCGGCCTCGTCGCCCGCAGCGGCGCCCTGGAGCTCGTCCGCGAGGTGGGCGACCATCTGCGGGCGCTGCTCAGGGATGTCATCTGCGGGCACCTGAGCCCTGACCTCGTGGCGCTCGCCGATGAGCTCCTGCTCGAGGACGAGCAGCCCTCAGGCGAAGAGCTCCTCGGCGATGCGGGAGAGTCCGAGGAGATCCTGGATCTCCTGGTCTAGATGGGGGACGATGATCGGCTGGCGCTCTCCGAGTGCGTGCGAGAGCCCCGCGATCGTGTCCCGGTCGCGTTTGGCGAGCACGTCGAAGTCAGCCAGGTTTGCCGCCAGGCGCCTCGCGAGCCCGTCGCCCAGCTCCGGCGTCAGGAACCGCTGAACGTCGCCCGGCGAATGCCCGTCGAGACCGACCCGATGCACGCGGTTGATGATCAGCGCGCCGCGCTGCATGTTGGCCTCGGCGAGGCGATCGGCCAGAAACACGGCCTCGCGTGCCGGCTCCCGCTCGGCCGAGGTGACGATCAGGAACGTCGTCGCCGGGTCGGCGAGCAGCGCGGCGACGCTCCGCGTGCGCTCGCCGAAGCCGTCGATCACGCCCGTCAGCGAGCGGAAGAACCTCGACAGCTCGCCGAACATGTCGATGCCCGTCACGCGCGCGAAGATCGCGAACACCAGTCCCGTGCCGCGGCCGAAGATCCGGGCCGTCAGGCCGCCGGGGGTGAGGAACACCTTCAGCGCCCGTCCTTCGAGGAAGCCGAGCAGTCGCGTGGGGGCGTTCAGGAAATCCAGCGCGTTGCGCGACGGGGGCGTGTCGAGCACGATCGCGTCGAAGTCGTGCTCCTCGTGGAGCTCGTAGAGCTTGGCGATCGCGCTCAGCTCGTGTGACCCCGCCACGGCCGTCGAGAGCTCGGAGTACACGGGGTTGGCGAGGATCTCATCCCGCGCCTGCTCGTCCGCGGAGAGGCTCGCGACGATCTCATCGAGCGTCCGCTTGGCGTCGAGCATCATCGCCCACAGCTCGCCCTTCATCTCGACGCCCTGAGCGGCGAAGACCTCCGGATCGATGCGCCGCGGCTCGCCGGAGAGCTCCTGCAGCCCGAGGGCGGAGGCCAGCCGTTTGGCCGGGTCGATCGTGACGACCGCGATCTTCTGGCCCTGCGCGGCGAGGCCGAGCGCGAGCGCCGCGGACGTCGTCGTCTTGCCGACACCGCCGGCGCCGACGCAGATCAGGATTCGCTTGCCCCGCAGACGACCTCGCAGGACACCTCGCTCAGCGGCCACCATGTCGGGATCGTAGTTCCCGTGCAGGAATCATCGATCGCTATGCGAATACTCACCGGACGGCTTTCCAGCAATCGAGCATCGGAGCCCCCGTGGAAGGAAAGGCCAAGGTAATCGCGTTCGCCAACCAGAAGGGCGGCGTGGCGAAGACGACGACGACGCTGAACCTGGCAGCCGCCTTCGCGGAGGAGGGTCACCGGGTCCTATGCGTGGACATGGACCCGCAGGGCAACCTCACGATGTCCCAGGGCATCGACCCGGACTCGCTCGAGAAATCGATGTACGACGTACTGGTCCACAAAGTCTCGATCCGCGAGGTGGTCCGCAAGCGCGAGATCGACATCGCATGCGCGTCGATCGACCTCGCGGGGGCGGAGATCGCGATGTCGACGATGATCGGCCGCGAGCGCTCGCTGCAGAAGGCATTCGAGCCGATCCTCGAGGACTACGACTTCATCTGCATCGACACCCCACCGAGCCTGGGCCTGCTGACGATCAACGCGCTCACGGCCGCAGACAAGGTGATCGTCCCCGTGCAGTGCGAGTATCTGTCGATGCGCGGGCTGATCCAGTTGCAGAACACGCTCGCGATGATCCGCGAGAATCTCAATCCAGGCGTCGATATTGAGGGTATCCTCCCGACCTTGGTGGATTCGCGCACGATCCACGCCAAGGAGGCGATCGAGATCCTCGAGGAAAACTTCGGTGACCGCGTGTTCGCCTCGCGCATCCGCAAGACGGTGCGCTTCGCCGAGGCGCCCGTGAAGGGCATGTCGGTGCTCAAGGACGAGCCGCATGGGATGGCGGCTCAGTCATATCGCCAGTTGGCGCAGGAGGTCCTTGCCAATGCCAAACCCTAAGCGCGCGAGCATGCGCGAGGGACCCCTCGCCGCCCTGTTCCGCCGAACCGAGGAGCTCGAGCAGGAGAGCCAGGAGCACCGTGA
>DATMQX010000091.1:0-18975 GCA_035567055.1 Solirubrobacteraceae bacterium | reverse complement strand
GGAGGCCGAGATCCAGTCCAGCCTGCGCGCCGCGGGCGAGCTGGTGACCGACGCGGAGGTCGCCGCGCAGCGGCTCCGCGACCAGGCCGGCGACGCCGAGATCGAGCTCAGGGGCATCGCCGAGCGCCTGGGTGCGCCGCTGCCCGAGGCAGCGGACGGTTCGCAGGCCATCGCCTCCCACGAGGACGCGCTCGAGGAGGAGCAGGCTCAGTCGCTGCTGGCGCGGGTGGAGCGGCTCGGGCGCCGCCGCGAGCAGCTCGGCCCGGTTAACCCGCTCGCGCAGGAGGAGTACGGCGAGGCGGTCGCACATGTCGAGGAGCTCGAGAGCCGGCGCACCGACCTCGAGACGGCGCTACGGGAGCTGAACGCGGTGATCCGCGAAACGGACCGGCAGATCCACGACACCTTCGAGCAGACCTTCGCCGCCGCGGCGCGCAATTTCGAGGAGCTCGCAGGCGACGTCTTCCCGGGCGGGACCGGGCGCCTCAGCCTCGTCGCCGAGGAACGCGCGCCCCGCCCGGTGCTCGGCGGCCAGCCGCTGCCCGACGGCGAGGGCGAGGATCACGGCGCTGACGGCGAGGCCGCCGCCGAGGCCGAGGCCCAGCTCGAAGGTCAGGAGGAGGAAGAGCTGCTCGGAGTCGAGATCGAGATCACGCCGGCGGGCAAGGCCACGAAACGCCTGTCCCTGCTCTCGGGCGGGGAGAAGTCGATGACCGCGCTGGCATTCATGTTCGCCGTGTTCCTCGCGCGACCCTGCCCCTTCTACATCCTCGACGAGGTCGAGGCGGCGCTCGACGACATCAACCTCGATCGCTTCCTGACGCTGCTGCGCCGCTACTCGGACCGTGCGCAGTTCATCGTGATCACCCACCAGAAGCGCACGATGGAGGCGGCGGACTGGCTGTACGGCGTCTCGATGGGCAACGACGGCGTCTCGAAGGTGCTCTCGAGGCGCCTGCCGAGCGAGCAGGAGCCGGCGCCCGAGGTGGCCGAGGTCGCCTGATATCGTCGCGCTCCCCCGTGGCGCGCGACTGGAGCGAACTGTTCATCACCGCCGAGGGCGGTGCTCGGGACGCGGATGGCGCCGGCGAGAAGGATCAGGGGGACGGGACCGGTGGATCGGGGTCGGACGGGCGCCGCGGGCTGTTCCGCCGGCTGCGCGAGAGCATGGCCAAGACACGCCAGGCCCTCGGCAGCGAGATACACGCGACGCTGTTCGGCGTGCTCGACGAGCACACGTGGGAACGCCTGGAGGAGGCGCTGATCATGGCCGACGTCGGCGCGGGCACCACCGCCTCGGTCGTCGAGACGCTTGAAACGGAGGCGGGATCGGGGAAGCTGGAGGGGGGTGAGGCGCTGAGCGAGCGGCTGATCGGCCTGCTCGCCAAGACGGCCCGCGTGGGGGAGCCCCGGATCGACATCAGGGCGAAGCCGACCGTGATCGTGGCAGTCGGCGTGAACGGGACGGGCAAGACGACGACGATCGGCAAGCTCGCCTGGCACCTGCAGAGAGAGCTCGGGGTGAGCGTGCTGCTCGGTGCGGCCGACACGTTCAGGGCCGCGGCGGGCGAGCAGCTCGAGGGCTGGGCCGAGCGCGCCGGCTGTGAGATCGTGCGCGGCGCCGAGGGCTCTGACCCGGGCGCCGTCGCCTTCGACGCCATCAGCCAGGCGCGCAGCCGCGGCGTGGACGTCGTGATCATCGACACCGCCGGACGCCTGCACACGCAGGACGATCTGATGGGAGAGCTGGGCAAGGTGCGGCGTGTGATCGCGCGCCAGCTCGAGGGCGCGCCGCATGAGACGCTGCTGACGATCGATGCGACGACGGGGCAGAACGGGCTTCGTCAGGCGAAGCTGTTCGCAGAGACGGCGCACGTCAGCGGCGTGGTCCTCACGAAGCTCGACGGTACGGCCCGCGGCGGCATCGCGCTTGCGATCGCGCGCGAGCTGGAGCTGCCCGTCAAGCTGATCGGCGTCGGAGAGTCGCTCGAGGACCTCCGCCCGTTCGATGCCGAGGAGTTCGCGCGTGCGTTGATCGCCGAGTGAACGACGCCGTGTCGTTTACGGACGGATAACCTGGAGGTATGGACGCGTGGATCATCTGGCTGGTGGCGGCGTGTCTTCTCGGAGTGGGAGAGATGCACCAGGGCGGCTTCTACCTCGCCCCTTTCGCTCTCGGTGCGGCGCTGGCCGCCGTGGTGAGCCTGCTGGGAGTCGGCGCCGCGCTGTCGGCGATCGTGTTCCTGCTCGCGTCGGCGATCGTCTTCCTCACCCTGCGTCCGGTGGCGCGCCGGCACCGGCGACTGCCACCCTCGATCCGCACGGGCGCGGCCGCGCTCATCGGTCGTCCCGCGATCGTGCTCGAGCGGATTGCCAACCACGAGGGCGTCGGCTGCGTGAAGATCGACGGCGGTGAGGTGTGGACCGCGCGCAGCTACGCCGACGACGAGGTGATCGACGTCGGCCAGCGTGTCGAGGTCGTCGAGATCAGGGGCGCCACCGCACTCGTGATGCTGTGATCGTCCGTACTCTCCTGCTGATGGCCTGATCGCCAGCGCAGGCAAGAAGACAAGAGAGAAAGGAAGTTCCCGCATGGCTGCTCTCATCGTCGTCGCAGTGGTGGTCGTGTTCGCGCTGATCGTGGCCGCGCGCACCATCCGCGTCATCCCCCAGGCGCGGGCGGGCGTGGTCGAGCGCCTGGGCCGCTACAGCCGCACGCTGGAGCCCGGGCTGACGATCGTAACCCCGTTCATCGATCGGGTGAAGCCGCTCGTGGACCTGCGGGAGCAGGTGGTCAACTTCAGCCCCCAGTCGGTGATCACCGAAGACAACGTCGTCGTGGGGATCGAGACGGTCCTCTACTTCACGATCACCGATCCGCGCTCGGCGACGTACGAAATCGCCAATCCGCTGCAGGCGATCGAGCAGCTCACTGTGACCACGCTGCGCAACGTGATCGGCGGGCTCACGCTCGAGGCGACGCTCACGGCGCGCGAGAACGTCAACACGGAGCTGCGCGTCGTCCTCGACGAGGCGACCGGCAAGTGGGGCATCCGCATCAACCGCGTGGAGATCAAGTCCGTGGATCCGCCGACCGACATCAGGACGGCGATGGAGAAGCAGATGCGCGCCGAGCGCGACCGGCGCGCCGCGATCCTGACGGCCGAAGGCGAGAAGCAGTCGCAGATCCTCACCGCCGAGGGGGCCAAGCAGGCCGCCGTGCTGACGGCCGAGGGCGAGCGCCAGGCGGCGATCCTGAGAGCCGAGGGCGAAGCGAAGGCGATCGACACCGTCTTCACGGCGATCCACAAGGGCAAACCGGACCGCGCGCTGCTCAGCTACGAATACCTGAAGATGCTCCCTGAGCTCGCCGAAGGCGACGCCAACAAGGTCTTCGTGGTGCCATCCGAGTTCGCCGAGGCCTTCGGCGGCATCGGCGAGGCACTGGCGAAACGCGCCGAGGGCAGGCCGCCTGCGCCCGCGGGTCCACCCTTGCCCCCATCGGGGTCCGACGCCTGAGGCGCCAGAGCCTCCCGCCCCGACAGCTGCGCGGGGGCTGCGAGAATCAACGCTCATGTTCGATTCGCTTGCCGAAAAGCTTCAGGGGACGCTGGGAGAGGTCCGCCAACGGGGCACCCTGACGGAGGAGGACGTCGCCGCGGCGATGCGGGAGATCCGCCTGGCGCTGCTCGAGGCGGATGTGAACTTCAAGGTCGTGCGCGAGTTCACCTCGCACCTGAAGGAGCGCTGCCTGGGGGCGGAGGTGCTCGGGAGGCTGAACCCCGGCCAGCAGGTGGTGAAGATCGTCGGCGAGGAGCTCACGGCGCTGATGGGCGGCGCCTCGGGCGATCTGAGCTTCTCGCCCCGGCCGCCGACGGTGGTGCTGATGGCCGGCCTGCAGGGCTCGGGCAAGACGACCGCCACGGCCAAGCTCGCACGCTACCTGCGCGAGGAGCACTCGGCGGCGGTCGCTGTCGCGGCGTGCGACGTGTACAGGCCGGCCGCCGTGGAGCAGCTCGTGAAGGTCGGCACCCAGGCGGGAGCCGCCGTCTACGAGCAGGGCACCGAGGGCGACCCGGTGGATATAGCCGCGTGGGCGCTGCAGCGTGCGCGGGAGGAGGGCAAGGATGTGCTGATCGTCGACACCAGCGGTCGCCTGCATGTCGACGAGGAGTTGATGTCCGAGCTCGTGCGAATCCGTGCTGCGGTGAAACCGCACGACGTGCTGCTCGTGGTCGACGCGATGACCGGGCAGGACGCCGTGAACGTGGCCGAGCACTTCGCGCAGGCCGTTCAGTTCGACGGCGTGGTGATGACCAAGCTCGACGGCGACGCGCGCGGCGGCGCGGCGCTGTCGGTGAAGGCTGTCACCGGCAAGCCGATCATGTTCGCCTCAACCGGCGAGAAGCTCGAGCAGTTCGAGCGCTTCCACCCGGACCGCATGGCGCAGCGGATCCTCGGGATGGGAGACGTGATGACGCTGATCGAGAAAGCCGAGCGCCAATTCGAGCAGGACGACGCGCTCGAGCTGGAACGCAAGCTTCGGCGCAACCAGTTCGGGTTGGACGACTTCCTGGCCCAGCTGAAGGCGATTCGCAAAATGGGTCCGCTCACGAGCCTGCTCGGCATGATCCCCGGGCTCGCCGGCCATCAGCTGCAGAACATGAAGGTCGACGAGCGGGAGCTCGACCGCATCCAGGCGATCATCCTGTCGATGACGCCCGAGGAGCGCAAGCGCCCCGAGCTGATCAACGGCTCGCGGCGGTTGCGCATCGCAAAGGGCTCGGGAACGACGGTGCAGCACGTCAACCGGCTCGTCAAGCAGTTCGCTCAGACGCGCAAGGTGATGCGCCAGGTGGGGCGTGGCAAGATGCCCGACATGGGCGCGCTCATGCGCGAAGCGAGATGAACGGCCCGCCAGCCGGGCCTCCGCGCCCGTCACCGTCTAAGCTCTTCTGCGATTCGTTTAGCTACGTGCAGGCAGCAGAGAGGAAAATGTGGCAGTCAGACTGAGGCTCACGCGAGTGGGCGCCAAGAAGGATCCCATCTGGCGGGTGGTGGTCGCCGATCAGCGCTCGCCCCGCGACGGGCGGGTGATCGAGACGATCGGCCACTACAACGCGCAGACGGATCCTTCGACGATCGTGATCGACGAGGACCGTGCGCGGAGCTGGCTGGCTCGGGGCGCTCAGCCGTCGAACACGGTCCGCAAGCTGCTGCGCATCCAGGGCATCGACACGCCGGCCGGCTAGCTCGCGAGGGCGCGGACGTGAGTCGTCGGCCACGAGCACCGCGGTGAGCAGCGAGATTCCCAGGCAGCTGTTGGAGTATCTCGCGGAGGGTCTTGTCGACGATCCCGACGCCGTCTCGGTGGAGCAGTTCGAGGAGGACGACGGCACGATCGTGCTGGAGCTCTGCGTGGCGGCAGGGGACTACGGGAAGGTGATCGGTCGCGGCGGACGCACCGCTCACGCGCTGCGAACGGTCGTGAAAGCCGCCGCCGCCGGCGAGGGATCTCACGTGCTCGTGGATATCGTCGACTGACGAGCCGTCCGCGAGTCTGAGAGGAGCCACGATGCACGATGCTCCTGTGGCGCTCGCAGCGGGACGCGTCGGCCGCCCGCACGGGCTCGACGGGAGCTTCTACGTCACCGGCGCGCGTCCGCGCCTGCTCACGCTCGGCACGCTCGTCCTCGTGGGCGGACGGGAGGCTCCGATCGTGCGTCGCGCCGGGACCGACCGGCGCCCGATCGTGCGCCTCGACGGGATCGAGGACCGCTCCGGCGCGGAGGAGCTTCGCGGCTTGGAGCTGACCGTGCACGCTCCACAGGCGCCGGTGCTGGGAGAGGGCGAATGGTGGGCGCACGAACTCGAGGGCTGTGAGGTCTTCGACGGGGAGCGGCATGTGGGGACCGTGATGCGGATGGTCGAGCTGCCGTCCTGCGAGGCGCTCGAGATCCGGGTTGGGCAGGGCGGGGAGCCGCTGCTCGTGCCCATGGTCAAAGATGCGATCCGCAAAGTCGATGTCGCGGACGAGCGAATCGACGTCGACCTCGAGTTCCTCGGCCTGGAGCGGCAGGCGCCGGCAGGTGCGCCTCAGGGGAAGAGACGGCGGGGAGGATGAAGATCGACGTCTTCACGCTGTTCCCCGAGTGGTTCGACTGGTTTCGCTCCCAGCGCCACGTCAGCAACGTGCTGGCCGCGGGGTCGAGCCTCGAGTGCGTGAACTTCCGCGACCACACCCCGCTCAGCGGCCGTCAGGTCGACGACACGCCGTTCGGCGGCGGGGCCGGGATGGTGCTGCGGGTCGACGTGGTCGACGCCGCGCTCCGCGCCCACTACGGAGTCGACGCTGTGAAGCTGCGCGAGCGGCGGCGCGTCATCGCGCTGAGCGCCGGCGGGCGGACGCTGGACGACGAGCTGGTCGACGAGCTCGCAGCCGAGCCGGCGTTGACGTTGCTGTGCGGCCGCTACGAGGGGTTCGACGAGCGCGTGATCGAGCACCTCTGCAGCGACGCCATCTCTATCGGCCGCTACGTGCTCTCCGGCGGTGAGCTCGCCGCCATGGTCCTTTGTGACACGGTCATTCGCAAGCTTCCCGGCGCTCTCGGCCACGAGGACTCGGCCGCCGAGGAGTCCTTCAGCGCGGCGCTCGAGGGGCACCCGGAGTATCCCCACTACACCCGTCCGGCCGAGTATCGCGGCTGGGCGGTCCCGGAGGTCCTCCTCTCCGGCCATCACGAGCGCATCGAGCAGTGGCGTCGCGAGCGCAGCCGCGAACGAGGCGAATCGCGTTCCGAGGACCGCCGCCGCGGGTGAGGCGGAGCGGGCGGGCCGTTCGCTACCATTGCCAAGCCTGCTGGCCGGAGGTCCCCGTCCCGGAACCTGTCGTGTCCCTTGGGCGCCCTCTTCACCTTTATCCATGAGCAGCGTCATCGAAACCATCGAGCGCGCGCAGCTGCGCCGCGTTCCCAGCTTCGCGCCCGGCGACCGCGTCAAGGTGCACTTCCAGGTGGTCGAGGGCACCCGCAGCCGCGTGCAGGTCTTCGAGGGCGTCGTCATCAAGCGCCAGGGCCATGGCGCGCGCGAGACGTTCACCGTGCGTAAGCAGTCCTTCGGCGTGGGAGTGGAGAGGACGTTCCCGGTGCACTCGCCGAAGATCGAGCGCATCGAGCTCGCCGCCAGGGGCGACGTCCGCCGCGCCAAGCTCTACTACCTGCGTGACCGGGTCGGCAAGCGGGCACGCGTCCGCGAGCGCCGCTACTCGGGCCCGGAGGAAAGCGTTCAGCCGGGCCTCCTGCACGAGCCCACGGAGGCGACGGACGCCGACGGGCTGACCGCCGAGGAGACGGTCATGGACGGCGCCGCAGAGCGGGAGGCGGCCGGCGTGGAGGGCGATGGCCTGCAGGGCGGTCCTGCGACCGACGGTGAGAGCGCCCCCGCGGACGTCGCGTCCGCGGACGGCGAGAGCGTGGGGGAGGACGGGACTGCGGAGGAGAGCGAGCCCACCGTGCCCGCCGGCGAGGGCGAGCCCGCAGGTGTGGGCGAGCCCGAGACGCCACCCGACCGATCGAAGGCAGACGCAGGCCAGACGGCCGCGGCGGCTGCCGAGACAGATCCCTCCCCAGATGCCGGCGTCGCCCAGGACGCGTAGCAGCCGCGGAGCGGCTGGGATTCGCGGGTCCGTGCTCGGTCGCGGCAGCGCCACCGGCAAAAAGCGGGCGAAATCCACGACCAACTCGATCATCGAGCTGGTCGTGATCATCGTCGTCGCGCTCGGCCTCGCCCTCGGCATCCAGGCCTTCGTGGTCAAGCCGTACAAGATCCCGAGCGGCTCGATGGAACCGACGCTCTCGGTGGGGCAGCGCGTGCTGGTGAACCGCCTCGGGATGGACTTCGGCAAACCTCACGTGGGCGAGATCGCCGTCTTTCACCCGCCGGTCGGCGCGCAGGAAAGCGCGGGCGAACCGAAGTGCGGGCCGGCCCCGCACGTTGTCGTCTACGGCACCTCGGCCTGCTCGCTGCCGGTGGCTACGCAGTCGAACGTGAACTTCATCAAGCGCATCGTCGCGGGTCCGGGCGACGTCATCTCGATCGTCGAAGGCCACGTGATCCGCAACGGCGTCCGTGAGAAGGACTCCTACACGCGGCCCTGCGCGGAAAAAGAATCGAAATGCAACTTCCCGACTCCGATCAGGGTTCCGGCCGGTCACTGGTTCATGATGGGCGACAACCGTGGCGACTCCGACGACAGCAGGTTCTGGGGACCCGTGCCCACCAGCTGGATCATCGGGGGAGCCTTCGCCACCTACTGGCCTCCCGACAAGATCGGGTTCCTCTAGGCCCGAGGGAGACGGCTCCGGCATGGCATCGGGGGCTTCCACGCAGCGGGGACGCTCCTCGGCACGTTCCAGACGGCGGGCGCGCAGGGCCGGCAGCGGCAGGCGGCTGTTCGCCTTCGACCGTCGCCTCGGTGTCCGCTTCGTCGCTGGTGCCGATGAGGCGGGGCGCGGGTCGCTCGCCGGCCCGCTGGTCGCCGCGGGCGTGCTGTTCGACTACGACGCCCTGACGATCGGCGACCTACGTGCTCTGAAGGCGCTGAACGACTCCAAGCAGCACACTCACGTAGCCCGCGAGGAGCTCTTCCCGCTGGTCCTGCGCAGCGCCGCACGCGTCGTCGTCGTCTCGCGGTGCGTGCGCGGGATCGATGCCCGCGGGCTTCACAAGACGAATCTCGCCGCGCTGCGCGATGCGATGCGCGGTGTCACCCGCGAGCTGCGCGGCGAGGTGATATGCCTCATCGACGGCTTCTCCGTGCCGGAATTCGAGCGGCCACAGCGCGCGATCGTCGACGGTGACGCTACGAGCGCCGCGATCGCTGCCGCGTCGATCGTCGCGAAGGTCACACGCGACCGCTACATGCGCCACGCGGACACGCTGCACCCGGGCTGGAGCTTCGCCGATCACGTCGGCTACTCCACACCGGAGCACCGCGAGGCGATCCTCCGCCAGGGAATCTCACCCCTTCACCGCATGTCCTTCCAGTCGCTCGCCTACCAGCAGCTGATGCTCTGAGCGCCTCACCAGGCGCCCTCGAGATGGTCGAGGCGCAGCAGCCTGTCGTTCGCGTCGAGGACGACGCCGACCGCGTCGAAGCGGATCGTCTCTGCCCTCGGTCGGCTCTCCGGGTCGGTGCGGGACACCTCTCGGCTGAGCCAAGCCACGGCGAGGCGTCGAAGCCGGACACGCTGGCGCGGTCGCAGGGACGCAAGAGGGTCATGATGAGGCTGCGCCACACGGTCACGGCGGCTTACGCGTCTCGTCTTGACCTCGGCGAACACGAGCGTGCGTCCATCGAAGGCGATCAGGTCGATCTCGCCGTAGCGGGTGCGCACGTTGCGGCCGAGAACGGTGAACCCGAGCCGCTCCAGGTGGGCTGCTGCGAGGTCCTCGCCCAGCCGCCCCAGCCAGCGCCGGTCATCCTTCTCGCGGGCCGCCGGCCGGCGGGTGGGTGCGGGGGAGGTGTCGCGGCGTTGCACGACCCCCAAGCTAAGCGGGGCGATGCGACGAAACGCGTCGCCCCGGTCCACTCCGTTCGGCGGTCGCCTCGAGCCTATGCGGCGATCGCCTGGGGGGCGCGGTGCGACGTCGCCGGCTCCGGACCGGGCTTGGTCGGCCGCTGCGCCTGCAGGCGATCGGCTCGGATCCGCTCTGCCTCCTCGGCGTCGCTGATCGCCCACGCCAGGCGCTCGACCAGCTGCGCCGCCGCGTGGCCGGTGCTCAGATGCACGGAGTGGACGAGCTCGTCGAGCAGTACCGAGGGCTGGGACTGCTCGGGCGGGTCGGTGGTGACGATGATTCGGGGCACGGGGTCTCCTTCTGGGTCGGGCTCATGGGCGGATGCGCCGTCGGCGTCGGCGGTGGATCGGAGGAGGGACCCGGGGGAGGACGCTTCAGCGCCCTCCCCCGGATGGGAGGTGGAACATGAGACGTCAGGGACCTGTACAGCGCCCGGTCACGCCGGCCAGCGCCCGTTCGGCACATGCCGCGCGGGTTCTCGACACCTGCGTGGCGGGGGGTCGGGTGAACGTGAGGACAGGCATTGTGCACTAAGCATATCAACATTATCGGGTATCGTCAAGACCGATCCCCGGACGTCCCCGTCCCGGGGCCTGACCAGCGGCGTGGCGACGGCAGATCGACGTGCGCCAGCCGGTTGAGATCGGCGGCGGTCGCGGGCGTGCAGGCATCGAGGCCCTCCGCTCGCGTAGCCTCAATGTCATGAAGGATCCCTCGACAGCCTCCGAGACGGGCGGGCAGCTTGCCGATGGCGAGCGCGGCAGCGCGAACGGGCCGGCGCGACCGGTGCGCAAGGGTGGGGGTCCACGGGCACTGGACGGCGTCAGCAGCTTCATCGGAATGGTCTGGGACGACCCGCAGACGATCCGGCTGCAGATACGCCCCGAGCTGATCAACGGCGGCGGGCTGCTCTCGGGCGTGGTCACGTACGCGCTCGTCGACTACTGCATGGGCTCGACCCTCTGGGTGCAGACCAGCGAGGAGGAGCGCATAGCCACGATCAACATCTCGATCAACTACCTGCAGACGGCCACCGAGGGGGAGATCATCTGCAAGACAGTGCTCGATCGGCGCAACCGCACGATCGGGATCATGAAATCCGAGGTGCGCCACGAGGACGGGCGCCTGCTCGTCACCGCGACGGGCAGCTACTCGATCTTCCCGGCGCGCAAAGGTCCCCGTGCCGCGCCGGCGGCGACGGACGCGCCTCCCGCGACGGGCTAAGCACCCACGACGATGACTGGCGGTACGGGACCGAGCCAGCGGACGGCCGCCGGCCGGGGCGCCTCGCGTACGCCCACGGCGCTGACGATCGCCGGCTCGGACTCGGGCGGCGGCGCGGGCATCCAGGCGGACCTGAAGGCGTTCGCCGCGTGTGGCGTGCACGGGATGAGTGCGATCACGGCCGTCACCGCGCAGAGCACGACCGGGGTCAGCGCGATCCACGTCATCCCACCCGAGATCGTGCTGGCGCAGGTGCGCGCCGTCGTGGAGGACATCGGCGTCGATGCCGTGAAGGTGGGGATGCTCGCCAACGCCGAGACGATCCTGGCGGTGGCGCGAGCGATCGACGGCCTGCCCCGCGGAACGCCGGTGGTCGTCGATCCCGTCATGGTTGCCGAGTCGGGCGCGCGGCTGCTCGAGCCCAGGGCGCAGCGCGTCCTGATCGAGGAGATCCTGCCGCGCGCCACCGTGCTCACGCCGAACCTGCCAGAGGCGCGGGTGCTGGCCGATCCTGGATCGGGCCAGCCTGGATCGCCGCCCGTCGTACCGCAGGGAGATGCTGAGGAGCAGCAGGAGGTCGAGCAGCTGGCCAGGACGGTGCTGGCGCTTGGCCCCGGCGCCGTCGTGCTGACCGGCGGGCATCGCGCCCGGGCGGCCGATCTCTTCCTCGAAGCGGCCGGCGCCGGCGACGTGGTGAGCATCGAGGGCGAGCGCCACGGCGACGGCGCCACGCACGGGTCGGGGTGCACGCACTCGGCCGTGCTCGCTGCCCAGCTGGCGCTGGGCCGCACGCCGCTTGAGGCCGCCACCATCGCACGGGAGATGGCGGGCGCGGCGGTCGCCGGCGGGTTGCGCGACATCGGGCGGGGCGCCGGGCCGGTGGACGTTCTCGGGCTGGCTCGCATCCGCTCCGGCTGACCGGCCGTGCCGCCGGCCCGAGCGGTCACACGAACGGTCGATGCGCGCCCGCGTGTTTGCCATAATCCGGAGCACGATGAGGCTGCTCCGTCTTAAGCCGGGTCATGGTGAGATCGTGCTTGCCGAGGGGGATGTCGAGGTGCCGGAGCAGGAGCGCGAGCTGATCGAGGCCTTCCGCCGCGAGCTTGACGCCGGCATGTGGGCGGCGGTTCCGACCGAAACGTCGAGCGGTCGCCGCGAGGCGGAGTACGTGAAGAGCTTCGCCGACGTGCCGCGCGACGCCGAGCGCGTGATCTTCTTCCCGCGTGCTGCGGGCGGCGCGCCAGGGTCCTCGCGCTAGGCGCATGTGGCTCGCGCTGGGCACCGCCGCGGTCGTGCTCCTGGCGCTTCTGTGGGAGCTCGCGCGGCCGAGGCTCGCCAGCGCGCTGGCACGCAGCCGCGCCGGCGCCGCCGCGCGGCGCGAGCGGGCAGCGCAGAGCGGCTATGACCCGGGCCGCGAGCGCCGGGCCGAGCAGCGCGCGCGCGCGCTGCTGCGCTCGTGTGTCGACGAGGAAACCTGGGCCATGTATCGCGATCTCGGCTTCCTGCGGGTGTGGGGAGGACTCGGCGATCGGGCTCAGGGCGCCTCGTACGCGTACCTGGTCTACCCGCACAAGCCGATCGTCGCCTACCTTCCGCAGACAAGAGAGCTGCTGAACGAGTACTGCGTGGCGTTCCCCGATCACACGAAGCCCTACGGCAGCGCGCGGCTGCCGGACTCCGACGACGTGCTCGCCAAGTGGATGGCCCTCAGCGCCGACGAGCGTCACCTGATCGCCGAGGCCAACATGCACCTGCCCGGCCGCCAGATCGACCCCGAGCGGGTCCGCCGCGACCTGCTGCGCCTCGCGCGCTGGGAGCGCGAGCGAGCTGCTCGCTCGGCCGATAGTGTGCCCGCCGCGTGAGCACCCCCTCGAGCTTCGACGTCAAGCACAAGAGCCGGGCCCTGACAGAGGGGCCCGAGCGCGCCGCTGCGCGCGCATACCTGCACGGGATCGGCTACTCCGCGGAGGATCTCGCCAAGCCGATCGTCGGTGTGGCCCACTCGTGGATCGAGACGATGCCGTGCAACTTCAACAACCGCGTGCTGGCCGCCAAGGTCAAGGAGGGCATCCGCGCCGCTGGCGGCACGCCGATGGAGCTGAACACGATCGCGATCTCCGACGGCATCACGATGGGCACCGCCGGCATGCGGGCCTCGCTGGTCTCACGCGAGCTGGTCGCCGACTCGATCGAGCTCGTCGCCTCGGCGCACGCCTTCGACGCGGTCGTGGCGATCTCCGGCTGCGACAAGACGATCCCGGGCACGGTGATGGCGCTCGCCCGCCTGGACGTGCCGTCCCTGATGCTATACGGGGGATCGATCCGTCCCGGCTGGTTCAAGGGCCAGGAGGTCACCATCCTGCAGGTCTTCGAGGCGGTCGGTGCCTACGCCGCCGGCAAGATCACCGAGGCCGAGCTGCACGAGCTCGAGGAGGTCGCCTCGCCCGGGGCGGGGGCCTGCGCCGGCCAGTTCACCGCGAACACGATGGCGATGGCCTTCGAGGTGCTCGGCATCTCGCCGGCCGGCTCGGCCATGGTCCCCGCCGAGGACGGGCGCAAGCTCGCGGTGGCCGTGCAGGTCGGCGAACTGGTCATGGACGTCCTGCGCCGCGGCCAACGCCCGAGCGACATCATCACCAAGCACGGTCTCGAAAACGCGATCGCCGGGATCGCGATGAGCGGCGGCTCGACCAACGGCGTGCTGCACCTGCTCGCGGTCGCCAGGGAAATGGGCGTTCCCCTGGAGATCGACGAGTTCGACCGGATCTCCGAGCACACCCCCCTGCTGTGCGACCTACAGCCCGGCGGCCGATATGCCGCGACGGATCTCTATGAGGCTGGTGGTGTTCCGCTCGTCCTGAAACGGATGCTGGAAGCCGGCGTGCTTCACGGCGACGCGGCGACCGTCACCGGCCGCACGATCGGGGAACACGCGGCCGAGGCGCAGGAGACCGACGGTCAGCGCGTGGTCCTGCCACTGGCGGAGCCGTTGAAAGCGACCGGCGGGTTCGCGATATTGCGCGGCAACATCGCTCCCGACGGATGCGTGGTGAAGCTCGCCGGCCACGAGCGCCGCGCCCACACTGGACCTGCACGCGTGTTCGACGGCGAGGAGGCGGCGATGGCGGCCGTGCTCGCCAGGCAGATCGAGGACGGCGACGTCGTTGTGATCCGAAACGAGGGGCCGATCGGGGGACCGGGCATGCGCGAGATGCTCGCAGTCACCGGTGCCCTGGTCGGGGAGGGCCTGGGGGAGACGGTCGCGCTGATCACCGACGGGCGCTTCTCCGGCGCCACGCACGGCTTCATGGCCGCCCACGTCGCCCCAGAGGCGGTGAGGGGCGGGCCGATCGCCGCGATCGCCGACGGCGATCAGATCACCATCGACGTCGATTCCCGGCGTCTGGACGTCGCCCTCTCAGATGCGCAGATCGCCGAGCGCGTAGCGGCCTACACGCCGGCACGACGCGCCGACCAGCACGTCGACGTGGCGATCCAGAAGTACGCCAAGCTCGTCGGCAGCGCCGCCGAGGGAGCGATCACCCGCTGAGCGGCCGCTCAGCGAGGAACTCGCTCAGCAGCTCGTTGAACGCCTCCGGGCGCTCCAGCATCGCCATGTGGCCCGTGTCCTCGAAGATGACCTTGCGGGAGTCCGGGATCAGCTGCTCGAAGACGTCGGCGTCGTCGACCGTGATCAGGCGGTCATCCTCGCCCCAGACGATCAGCGTCGGGCAGGCGATCTCTGGCAGCCGCTCGCGCACGTCGAAGCGGATCAGTGCCTCCAGGGCCGGGATGAAACCGGGCTTGCCCGCGCCGCGAAGCTGCTCGGCCGCGAGCGCGGCCGGGAGGCGGTCAGGATGGCGCACGACGAGGTTCAAGGTCGCCTCGCGCAGCCGCCGCCGCCGCGCGACGGCCTCGGATCTCGACGCCACCGTGGCCGCGCTGGCCGCGATGATCCTCTGAAGGCGCAGAATCGCCGGCATCGCGCGGACCGTGCGGGGCTCGTTGTGCGTGGAGAGACCGGCCGCCGAGACGAGTACCAGGCGCTCCACGCGCCGGGGGAAGGCGATCGCGAGCTCCGCGCCGATGAAGCCGCCCATCGAGTTGCCCACGACCGCCGCCGCGGCGATCTCGAGCTGGCTCAGCAGCTCGTCGAGCAAGCGGGCGTAGCCCGCGATCGAGATCTCCTCGCGTGGCATCGGCGAGTATCCGAAGCCCGGAAGGTCGACGGCTAGAACACGATGCTCCCGTGCCAGGACGGGCAGCTGCTCAAGCCAGTTCTGCCATGAGCCCGACAGCCCGTGCACGAAGACCACCGGCGGGCCCTCGCCCAGCTCGATCGTATTGACGGGCCGACCCTCGACGGACACCCAGCGCTGGTGTGAGCGCCAGTCAACATCCGTCCACGGCGAGCGGCCGCCGGGCGCGTCGCGAGCGGGCTGGGTCGAGGCGGCCCGTCCAGCGCCTCGATCCGAGGGCGCGATCGCGCTCATGCTGCTGAATCTAGCGCAGTCGGCCAGCACGCAAGGTGGCCCGCGCCCCGCTCCTGGAGCGCGCCGGCGCGACTCTTCGGACGCCCGGCCCCGCGGGCGTGGCTTCCCGTGTGCCGCGCCCGGCTCTACCCTCTGCGTAGGCAGGCAGGGGGATCTGCACGGCGAAGTAGGCGTGGTGATGACGAGCGAAGCGCACCCTGAACGGAGCACTCAGGCGGTCGAGAGCAAGCATCAGCGGCTCGCGCTGTGGCGCGGGGCGATCGACCTGCTGCAGGAGGACCTGCAACGGCGGGATGCGGCCCCGCGCACGCGTCGCGCCTACGGTGTCGACCTGGAGCAGTTCGCCTTCTGGGCCGCCGACCGTGGACTCGCGCCGCAGGAGGTCAATTCGAAGGCCGTCCGCCGCTACATTGCACGACTGTCGGAGCAGAGCCGGGCCCCGAGCACCAGCGCGCGCAAGCTGGCCGCGCTCCGCGCCCTGTTCTCCAGCCAGCGCGAGCATGGGGCGATCTCCCAGAACCCGGCCGACCTGGTGTCGACCCCGCGACGGGCTTCGCACCTGCCGCGAGTGCTCAGCGCCCGTGAGGCGCAGCGGCTGCTCGATGGGATACCGGCGGACGGCCCGCTGCAGTTGCGCGACCGTGCGCTGTTCGAGCTCGCCTACGCCTGCGGGCTGCGTGCCGAGGAGCTCGTGTCGCTGAGGACGGCCGACGTCGACCATGACGGCGAGCAGCTGCGCGTTGAGGGAAAGGGTCGCAAGACCCGCTTCGTCCCCGTCGGAGAGCCGGCGATGGCGGCCGTGAGGCTCTACCTGGAGCGGGCGCGCCCTGCGCTGGCGCCGGCTTCGGGGCGATCGGGCGAGGACCTGTCCACGCAGGCCCGAGCAGGCCGCGCTCGCGCCGGCGCCGCGGCCGCGCCCGAGGCGCTGTTCCTAAGCAAGACCGGCCGGCCGTTGGGCACGAGCGACGTGCGCAGGCGGCTTCGGACGTGGGGGGCGCGGGCCGGGCTTCCCGCCGGCTACTCCCCGCACGCGCTGAGGCACAGCTTTGCCACGCATCTGCTCGACGGGGGAGCCGATCTGCGCAGCATCCAGGAGATGCTCGGCCATGCGAGCGTTTCCAGCACCCAGATTTACACTCGGGTAGAGTCCGCGCGGCTTCGTAACGCTTATGCACGCAGCCACCCTCGGGCCTGAGCGGGGGGATCAACCTGGAGACGAATGTCAAACCGATCGAGCTGCGCGAACTCTGGCGGCGGTATAAGACCGACGGGGACAGCCGCGTGCGCGAGCGGCTGGTCCTCGCCTACTCGCCGCTCGTCAAGTACGTAGCTGGCAGGACCGCCGCCGGGCTGCCTCCGCACGTCGAGGAGGCGGACCTCATCTCCTACGGGCTCGTCGGGCTGATCTCTGCGATCGAGCGCTTCGACCTGTCGCGGGAGATCAAGTTCGAGACCTACGCGATCATGCGCATCAAGGGCGCGATCATCGACGAGCTGCGATCGATGGACTGGGTACCGCGCAGCGTGCGCGCACGTGCGCGCGAGGTGGAGCGGGCGCACTCGAAGCTCGAGCATCAGCTGCAGCGGGTGCCGAGCGACAAGGAGATCGCGGCCGAGATGGGCATCACCGTCGACGAGCTCAACGATTCGCTGCTGGCGATCTCACACTCCTCGATGGTGGCGCTCGACGAGCTGTGGAGCGTGTCGGACTCGAGTGGCGATCAGGTATCGCTGATGGACACGATCGAGGACCCTGGCGCGCCGGACCCCGCGAAGGCCCTCGACGTCGGTGACCTCAAGGACAGGATCGCGGACTCGATTGGGAAGCTTCCCGAGCGGGAGAAGCTCGTGATCGCCCTCTATTACTACGAGAACCTGACCCTCCGCGAGATCGGCGAGGTCCTCGGCGTTACCGAGTCGCGCGTCTCCCAGATGCACACCAAGGCGGTGCTCCGGCTGCGCTCGCGCATGCAGGAGGAGTCCTTCGACGATTAGAGGCATCCCAAGCTGCGGCTAGCTTCCGCGCGATGCCACACAACCAGAAGTCGATGCGAAAGCTGCTCATCGACAACGGGTGGAGCGAGAGTCGCGGAGGCAAGCACGTTGTGAAGATGACCAAGTCCGGCGCGCGGCCGATCACTCTTCCGATGCACGGGGGCCGCGACTACGGAAAGGGCCTTGAACGGGCGATCCTCAGACAGGCGGGTCTATCATGAGCAGAGCTATGGCCAAGCAAGTCGAGCTTGCGGTGAAGGTACGCAAGGAGGGTGGGATGTACTGGGCCGAGGTGCCCAGCCATCCGGGGCTGTTCGCGTCGGGTGAGACGATGGACGAGCTCATCGAGGCTGTTGGCGAGGCGTGGGCGCTATACACGAGCGACGAGCGGACCGGCCGACGGCCGGCGTCGGTGCACCCGGCGACACAGTCGCTCAGCGTGCTCGTCCCGGCGTAGCAGTCTGAGCAGGGCCGCTCGTCGGCCAGCTGCACAGCCATCTCCGCGAATGACAGCGGCTCTTCCCACGGGAGCCAGGCGTAGCCTCCCATGAACTCCGGCTCGCGGACCAGGATCTACTCCCCATCCCAGCCGAACAGCAGCGCGATCGGCTCGCGTCGCTGAAGGTCGCCGAGCACGAGCTCGAGAGCGCCCACGAACCGGTCCGGAACAGGGTCGAGGAGCGGATCCTGGTCCCAGAGGGCCACTGCGAGAGAGCGTATCTCAGCGAGTTGGCCGTCCGGCTAGACCTGGCGGATTCTCGGCGGTATGGTGCCCTTCACACCGAGGAAGGAGACATATCCCATGCACCCCGCAGCGGACCGTATTCGCAACGTCGCCCTCGTTGGTCATCGAGGGTCGGGGAAGACTTCGCTGCATGAGGCGCTCCTGTTCGAGTCCGGCGCGATCAACAGGCTCGGGTCGGTGCCCGACGGCGGCACGGTCTCTGACTCCGACCCCGACGAGCAGGCCCGTCAGATGTCGATCTCGGCGACGCTCAGCTCGCTGAGCTGGCAGGAGCGCAAGATCAACCTGCTCGACACCCCGGGCGAGCCGAGCTTCGTGGCCGACGCGCTGGGGGCGCTTCGCGTCTGTGAGTCGGCGATCTTCGTCGTCAACGCCGTGATGGGCGTAGAGGTCTCGACCAACAGGCTGTGGGCGCGCGCGGAGGAGCTCGACATCGCGCGCATGCTCTTCGTCAACATGCTCGATCGCGAGCGCGCCGACTTCTACCGCACGCTCGACCAGCTCAAGCGCAGCTTCGGCCAGCACGTCGTCGCGACCGAGATCCCGATCGGCTCAGAGCACGAGATCGAGGGCGTGATCGACCTCGTCGACATGAAGGCCTTCCGCCAGGACTCCCCCGAGCGCTCAGGGTGGAGCGAGATCCCGATCCCCGAGGACTCGGCCGGGCTGGCGAGCGAATACCGCGAGAAGCTGATGGACGAGGTCTGCGAAGTGTCGGATTCGCTGATGGAGCGCTACCTCGAGGGCGATGAGATCTCACACCAGGAGATCGTCGACGCGCTCAAGGAGGGCACCAACCACGGGAAGATCTTCCCCGTCGTGTGTGGCGTCGCGACGAGCAACCTGGGCACCTCGAGGCTTCTCGACGCGATCGTCGAGGACCTGCCCTCGCCCGTCAAGCACGGCGCGCTGACGGTCGGTGAGATCGAGCTCACGCCC
>DATMQX010000090.1:0-3769 GCA_035567055.1 Solirubrobacteraceae bacterium | reverse complement strand
GAGGTTGGTCGGGTAGGCGGGAGGCGCCTGGCACCGCGCGGCATCGCCGACTGATGCTGGTTTCCTCCCGCCCCCCATCGAACCGTGCATGCGGTTCTCCCGCACACGGCTCACCGACGTTCTTCACCGCCGGCATTCAGCGTCCCCGTCGCCACGGCCGGTTGGGCCGCGGCGCGACGATGGTTCCGTTGAGGCCGATCAGTCCGAAGCGGTCCGGCCGGGCGGCGAGCGCCTGCCAGCCGTAGCGCCGGTGCTGCTGATGGCGCTTGGCCACCCACAGCGCCAGGCGCGTGTTCGCGTGACGGGTGATCTGATCAAACTGGACGGTCGAGTTGCCGTAGCGGAAGTAGCCCGCCCAGCCGCGCAGGAACCGGTTGAGGTCCCCGACGATCTGCTCGACCGGCCAGCGCAGCCGGTCCCGGCCCGTGAGCTCACGCACACGGTCGCGGGCGTGCTGCATCGCCTGCCGTGAGGGCCAGCGCGCGAGAAACGCGATGTGCCGCAGCCGGGGGTCACGGGCGCGTACCCAGCGGTGGTGAAAGCCGAGGAAGTCCAGCCCCTCGCCTCCCTCCTGCAAGTACACGATCCGCGTCTTGGCCGCCTTGGGCTCAAGACCCAGCTCCGCCAAGAGCGTCCGAAGCGCGGCGAGCGCCGCTTCGGCTTCGCGCTTGGTCTTGCACATCACGACCAGATCGTCGGCGTAGCGACAAAGCACCCCGTGGCCGCGCGTCTCCCACTGCCGGTCAAGCCGGTGCAGGTAGACGTTGCACAGCGCGGGCGAGATCACACCGCCCTGCGGAGTGCCCGCGCCGCTGCGCCTGACCGCCCCGTCCACCATCACCCCGGCGCTCAACATCGAGCGCAAGAGCTTCAGGACGTGACGGTCGACGATCCGTTCCTCGACAGCCGCCATCAACCGGTCGTGCGGGATCGCCTCAAAACACGAAGCGATGTCCGTCTCGACCACCCAGCGCTTGCCCCTCCACGCCTCATCGACGAGCACCTGGAGGGCGTCGTGTGCCGAGCGCGCCGGGCGAAACCCAAACGAGCACGGCAGGAAGTCCGCCTCGAAGACTGGCTCTATCGCCAGCTTCGTTGCGGCCTGCACGATACGGTCACAGACTGCGGGAATCGACAACGGCCGCTGCTCCCTGCTGCCGGCCTTCGCGATGAAGACCCGGCGGGCGGGGAGCGGGTGGTAGCTGCCGGCCCGCAGGTCTGCGGCCAACTCATCGAGCAGCCGGTCAACCCCGTGCTGCTCGACCTGCGCAATGGTGGTCCGGTCGATGCCGGCCGCGCCGCGGTTGCGGCGCACCAGCTCCCACGCGCGCTCCAACACGTCCCTGCGATGGACCTTGTCATAGAGCGCGTGGAACCTTCGCCCGGGGTCGGCCTTGGCCGCCCGGTAGAGCGTTCGTTGCAGTTCTCGAACCTTGTCTGCTTCAGCGGTCCTAGCCATCTCTGGCACTCACCGGCCCTTCCCTGCACGTGACGCATGAACGAAGCAGCGGCCCTTCCCTCACCGACGGTTCTGTTGTCCGCTCGGCTCGATCGGTAATACGGCCGCCTCCGACTCCCACCCGGCACCCGCCCATTTCCCGGGATCACCGGTTATAAGACGCGACACTCCAGCCGCAATATTTCCGCAGCGCGACCGGGCCGGGGAGGGCCTCCCCAGTTCCCATCGTCACCATCCGAACGTTCCACGCCCCCTACGCCGGGGAGTTCTTCGGGGCTGCACTCCAGGCTCTTCACCCCTTCCATGGCCTTCGCCCAACGGGACGGGGCTCGGCTCTCCCTGATATACGCTCACGACGCGACAGGCTTCGCTTGATGCTGCGGACCGCTCGATCGCACACCCCCAAAGGATGCTTGGCGCTGCGCTTCGACCCCGGGCGTTTCCCCCCGAAATCGGCAGCCTGCTACCGGGCCTCCTGGCAGCTACCCGGACCGGACCTACCCCGGCAGGCGACGATGAGCTTATGTCAGATCAGGTCAATCCATGCACCACCTCCAACGCTGGGCGCACTCCCGCTTGGCGTAGAACTTTGGAGTGGTGGTCCTCTCGCCTGGTCCGGTCGCGTTGTGACCGTGGTGATTGCGAGGTCAGTCCATTGGAGACAGGGGGAGCCGCCGTGAAGAACGTACACGCTGGAGGGGTCGCGTCTGAGCGGGCGTTGAGCGAGACGTTGGCGCTGCCAGAGTGGGTTGCAGGTCGCGCTCGGAGAGCTGACGTGTGCGCCTGGCGGTGCTGATGCTCGACGGGATCGTCTTGAAGGACCACACCAACGTCGTCGCGCTGGGCATCACCACCGAGGGAGTGAAGGTTCCCGCTCGGCTTGTGGGGGGGCTCCACCGTAGAACGAGACGGTCGCGACCTCGCTGCTGTCTGATCTCCTCTCCCGTGGCCTTGACGTCGAGCAGGGCGTGCTGGTCGTGATCGACGACTCCAACGCGCTGCGGGCCGCTGTGAACGCGCCGTGCTCGGCCCGCGCACACCGCGGTCCATCGCGATGCGTGCGCCACAAGGAGCGCAACGTGCTCGATCACCTCCCCGAGCGCGACCGGCCAGAGGTCAAGCGCCGGCTGCGCCGCGCGTGGGCGCGGGACGATCACCGCCAAGCCCTCGGGGAGCTGAGAGCGCTCGCCGCAGAGCTCGAGCGCTCTCACCCCGCGGTGCGGCCTCGTCACTGAAAGAGGGCATGGCCGAGACGCCCACCGTCACCCCCCTCGGTGCCCGCGGAGCGCTGAAGCGCACGCTGCAGAGCACCAATCCCTGCGAGTCGACGATCGAGTGCGTCCGGCGGTGTCCAGAGGGTGATGGACCCCGGTCAAACCCGCGCCTCAGCTACGGTTAAATCGTCGACCGGCGACCGGCGATGCCGACTCATCGAGCACCACGCCGGCCCCGGCGGATGAGCCGGCCGGCGTGAGCATCGACTCGAGCACCGCGTCCGCCTCGGTTTCCTGCTCGGCGGCGGCGGCCTCCAGGGCCGCAAGTTTCTCCGGTGTCAACGCCGTGGCGTCCTCGTTGGCGGCGAGCCACTCGCGCGCCTCGGCAGCCTCGCGCTCGTCGCGCTTCACGGTCTTGCCGGCGGCGTAGTAGCGGTCGATCTCCTTGAAGAGCTCGTCCACGAGCTGATCGGTGGGCACCTTCTTCAGCGGCTCGCCCTTGGAGTAGATCATCCCCATGTCCTTCGCGCCGGTGATCCCAAAGTCGGCGTGGCGCGCCTCGCCGATCCCGTTCACCGCGCACCCGAGCACCGACACCTCGATCGGGTCCTCATACGCTTCCAGACGCCGCTCTACTTCGACCACCACCTTGTCCATGTCGAACTGCAGCCGCCCACACGTCGGACAGGCGATCAGCACCGGCCCGCGCTCGCGCAGCTTCAGGGCCTTGAGGATCTCCCACGCCACCTTCACCTCCTCCTCCGCGTGAAATGTGGAGAGCGAGATCCTGATCGTGTCCCCGATGCCGTCCGCCAGCAGCGTGCCGAGCCCCACCGCGGACTTCAGCGACCCCGACCACTTCGTCCCGGCCTCGGTCACCCCGAGGTGAAGCGGGTAGGGGATCCGCGCGGCGAGCATCCTGTTGGAGGCGATCGTGTTGGGCACCGAGGTGGACTTCATCGACACCTTGAAGTTCTCGAACTCGAGCCGCTCCATCAGCTCGACCGTCTCAAGCGCCGCGGTCACGAGCGCCTCCACCGGGTTCTCGTACTCGAGCTTGCGCAGGTGCTTGGGTAGCGAGCCGCTGTTGACCCCC
>DATMQX010000089.1:0-11507 GCA_035567055.1 Solirubrobacteraceae bacterium | reverse complement strand
CCCCGAGACCCGCGCCGCGGTGGCGGCCGACCGCGTCGATCTCGTCCATGAAGATGATGCAGGGGCTGTTCTGCTTGGCCTGCTCGAAGAGATCGCGCACGCGCGATGCGCCCACGCCGACGAACATCTCGACGAAGTCGGAGCCCGAGATCGAGAAGAACGGAACGCCCGCCTCGCCGGCCACGGCGCGCGCCAGCAGCGTCTTGCCGGTGCCCGGCGGCCCGTAGAGCAGCACGCCCGTCGGGATTCGCGCTCCCAGCGCCTGGAACTTCTTCGGGTTCTCGAGGAACTCCTTGATCTCGTGAAGCTCCTCGACGGCCTCGTCCACCCCGGCGACGTCGCGGAAGGTGATCTTCGGCGAGTCGGCCGACAGGCGCTTGGCACGCGACTTGCCGAACGACATCACTTTCGAGCCGCCCCCCTGGACCTGGTTCATGATGAAGATCCAGAAGCCGAAGAAGAGGACGAACGGGATGATGTAGGTGAGCAGGCCCAGCAGGGCGCTGCTCTTTTCCGATTCGACGTTGTACTTGACCCCGGCGGTGCGCAGTTCCTTGATCAGTTCGGGCGCGGCCTGGTCGATGAAGCCGGTTTCGTATTTTTCTTTGTTGACGAGTTCGACTTCGAGCGCTTTGCCCTTGTTCTTCAGCTCGACCGACTTGACTTCGTGTTTGGGGATCTCGCTCGCCACCAGCGTCTGGTAGCTGTGCGGGTGGTGGTTGCTCGATCCCGGGTTGACGAGTTTGACGGCGAGGAACGCCAGCACGACAACGATGAGGATCGGGAACGCGGCGCTCTTGAAGAAACGGCTCATGGCGAGATCCTGAAGGTCGTGGCGCCGTTTGAGTTCTCGGGCACCAGTCCCCTAGCGTACCATGGGCAACCCGTCCATTCGGCCGGCGGCGGGCGCTGCGGCGGCGAGCCTTCTAGCTCTCCAGCGCCGCCACGAACGGCAGGTTGCGATGGCGCTCGGCGTAGTCGAGGCCATAGCCGACCACGAAGCGATCGGCTATCTCGAACCCCACATAGCGAGTCGGCAGGTCGACCTTCCGCCGCTCGGGCTTCGTGAGCAGCGCGCACACCTCGAGCGTCCGCGGGTTGCGCGAGCCGAGGTTGCGCAGCAGGTACTGCAGGGTCAGCCCGGAGTCGACGATGTCCTCGACGATCAGCACGTCGCGGTCTTCGATCGCCGCGTCCAGGTCCTTGAGGATCCGCACGACGCCGGAGGAGTCGGTGGCTGAGCCGTAGGAGGCCACCGCCATGAAGTCGACCTCGACGGGGATGTCGATGAAGCGCATGAGATCGCTCAGGAAGAAGACCGCGCCCTTGAGGACGCCAACCAGCAGCAGCGACCGGCCGGCATAGTCGCGCGAGATCTCCGCGCCCAGCTCGGCGACCCGCCGCTGCAGCTCCTCCGAGGTGACGAGCACCTCGCCGACTGCGGCCTCGCCTGCCGCGCGCGCGGGTGTGGACACCGTCGGGAGTCTAGTCGCCGCGCGGCGGCAGCCTCACCATGTGGAGCGTCCCGTCCTCGATCACCGCGCCCGCGTTGGCGCCCACGTGCAACTCGGCCCGTCCCCCGCGGCGGGCGAGAGCGATGATCTCCTCCACGCGGTCCCCGGCCTGGGGCGCGTAGTCGCCGACCGCGTCCTCCGCCAGGCGCACCACGACGAGGCGGGCCAGTGCCGGCGGCAGCTCCTGCAGGCGCGCGATCGCGATGCTCGAGCGTCCACCGAGCTCCTCCTCGACGAGGCCGTCCAGCAGCTCGGTCTCCTCGCGCAGCAGGCGAGCGGTCCGCAGCACGTTCGCATCGGCTGCCGGGTGCACCGCCCGCAGCGCCGCCAGCAGGCCGTGGCGCACGCGCGCGCGGGCGTAGCGCTCGTCGTCGTTGCTCGCGTCCTCCCGCCACTGAAGCGAACGCGCTTGGCAGTAGGCGGCCGTCTGCTCCCGAGTGACGCTCAGCAGCGGCCGGATCAGCCGTCCTTCGCCGGCCACCATCCCCTGCAGGGCTCGCCGCCCGGGGGAGCTGGCGAGCCGGTAGAGGATCGTCTCGACCTGGTCGCTGGCCGTGTGCCCGGTCGCGAACAGGCCGTCCTGCTCCTGCGCGATGCGCCCGGCCTCGCGGTAGCGCACCTCCCGCGCCCATGCCTGCAGGTTGCCCGAGCTGCAGCCCGGCGCCGCGCCGTCGCGGGGCGAGCGGCGCTCGCGCAGCAGCCTCAGCTCGACGCCGAGCGCTCCACACAGCGCCACGCAGGCCTGCTCGTCGCCGGCGGCCTCCTCGCGCAGCCCGTAGTTGACGTGCAGCGCACAGAGCGCCCGCCCCCCGTGCAGCGCCAGCGCGACGTCGAGCAGGCAGACCGAGTCGCGGCCTCCGGAGAGCATCAGCACCAGCGGCCTGCCCGCGGCGGGCGCCAGGGCGCCGGCCGCAGCCTCGCGCACGACAGACACGACGTCCACCGGCCTACTCCCCGGGCGTCGAGGCGATGAACAGCTCGGTCGGCTCGGAGAAGCCCTTCAACCGCACCTCGCCGATGCGGTCGAACTCCAGGCCGTCCATCCCCGCGGCCACGTCGACGACCGCCCGCGTGACCAGCACCTCGCCGCCGCCGGCGCGCGCGACGACGCGCGCGGCCTGGTTGACGTCGCGCCCGTAGTAGTCGCCGTCGCGGTACAGCGCCTCGCCGTAGTGGATCCCGATCCGCACGGACGCCTCCTCGACCAGGGCCTCCGATTGCAGGCCCACCGCCCACTCAGTCAGGGCGGCAGGATCGGGGCCGACGACCATCACCTCGTCGCCGAGCGTCTTCGTCACGCGCGCGTCGACCGGCAGCGACTGCTCGACCGCCTCGACGAACCGCTCGACGGTGTCCAGCGCAACCTCATCGCCCCGCTCGACCGTCAGCCGGGCATAGCCGGCCAGATCGGCGAACGCGATCGCAACGCGCAGGCGGCCCTCCTCGTAGGCGCTCTCCCCCAGGCCGGACTCCATGTGGCCGATCACGTCCTGCTCGACGAAATGCGCGAGGAAGCGTCCGTGCACGAATCCCATCAGCGGAGCGATGAAGGGGAGCACCTCGCCGACGAGCCCCTCCATCTGCTCGGCGATCTCGAGGCCGGGAATGCCGTCGCGCATCAGCGGCTCGTGCACGTACAGGTGGAACAGCCGCACCTCCGCGTCGGCGATCTGCGCGAGCGCCTGCCCGTAGACGCGCGCCAGCTGAAGGAACGCCTCCAGGGGGATGCCCGCGTCGAGCATCGCCGCGACATACCTCAGCATCTCGAGGTCCTCGTCGGTGAGGGCCTGGGCCGAGACCGAGGCGAGGCCCATCGTCGCGAAGATGCGCTCGATCAGCTCGGGCTTCAGGCCGCTCGTGCGCGAGGCCTCCTGCAGCGTGTAGCGCTCGTCGGAGCCGCTCAGCAGGTCTTCGATGGGGCCGACCGCGAGCTGCCCCCGATCGCTGGCGCGCTTGATCTGCTCGAGCGTGTGGCCGCGGGCGCGCAGCCGCGCGACGACGCGAACGTAGGCGATCGAGGCGGGCGTCCAGTGCCCTTCGTACCCCGGGACGAGACCCCTATTCACCCAGCGGGTCACCGTTCCGGGCGATACGCCGGCGCGAGCCGCGACCTGGGCGAGGTTGGGCTCGCCGGCGGAGCTCACGGGAGCGTCCTCGGGCTCAGACACGAACGAACGCGAAGGACGGTCCCATTGCAGGCAGTCTAAAGTCGCCGCCGGTGTCCGGAAGCGACCCCATCCATCTGCGACCCACGGCGGAGCTGGCCGACCGCGTGCTGCTGCCGGGCGATCCGGGACGCGCGCTCGCCCTCGCGCAGGTGCTGCTGGAGCGCCCGCTGATGTTCAACCATCACCGCGGCCTGTGGGGTTACACCGGCAGCGCCGCCGACGGCGAGCCGCTCACGATCCAGGCCACGGGCATGGGCGGCCCGTCCGCCGCGATCGTCCTCTCCGAGCTGATCGCGCTGGGCGCCAGGCGCGCGATCCGGGTGGGCACCTGCGGCGCTCTCGCACCCGGGCTCGAGCTGGGGGAGCTGATCGTCGCGAGCGAGGCGATCTCCGCCGACGGGACCTCGCGGGCGCTCGGCGCCGGCGAGCGTGTGTCCGCCGATCGGCAGCTCACTCGGGCGCTGGCCGGCCAGGCCCCGTCGGCGCGCTGCGGGACCGTCGTGAGCGTCGACCTGTTCTATGACGAGGGGCGACGGCCGTCCGCGCCCGGCGCGCTCGCCGTCGAGATGGAGGCGGCGGCCCTGTTCGCCGTGGGCGCCGGCGCCGATACTCCCGTCGCCTGCGTCCTCGCGGTATCCGACACGTTCGATCCGAACGGCGGGCGCAGGCGCATCGAGGACGCCGCGCTGCTCGCCGCGGCCGAGCGGATGGGATCCGCCGCGGTGGCCGCCCTCGCGGCCTGAGCGTCAGCCCTTCTTCGGCGCGGCCCTACCGGACCGGGGCGCTCTGGCGCCGCTGGCGCTCTTGGCCGCCGGCCCGGCCTTGCGCGGCCGCCCGGCTTTCGCAGTTGGCGCTGTGCGCGCGGCCTGCGCGCGCGACGGCGAGTGTGCCGGTTGCGCCGGCGCGTCCTGGTCCAGCTTGCGAGTGAGTGCCTGCAGCTGCTCCTCGATCGCCGAAAGGCGCGCCTCGACACCGCCCGGCGCCAGCGCGCGATCCAGTCGCCCGACGCCATCCTCGATTCCCTCGAGGCGGTATGAGACCGAGCGTAGGCGCCGCGTCAGCCTCTCGATGTCGGCCGCCGAGGGGAGGTTGAGGGCCCCCATCGCCACCTCCTGCGCCTGGGCCGCCTTCTCGCGCGCGTCGAAGGCACGGCCGAGAGCACCCGTGAGAAGGGGGTTTTCGAGCAGCTCGGAGAGGGCGCGGCCGAGGCGGTCCTCGGTGCTGCCGCCGAGACGCTCTCGCAGGCTCTTCGTCACGCTGCTGGCGTCGGACATCGATCTGCTCCTGATCGTCGAGTGACACGGGGCGTCGGCGCCTTCCACCGTACGCCACAGCGGAAGGATACGGTGAAGCGATGCCCGAGCGACTGTTCATCTTCATCCAGATGGAGTTCCCCTGGGCACTCGGCCCGGCTGACGGCCGCTACCTGCTGCGGACCGGCGCCGACACCGAGCCCGAGCGCGTGGTGGTGCTCGGAACGCTCGGCGCGGAACGATCGTCGCCCGGCGCGGCCACCGTGGCGCGGCGGCGCGGGCTCTCGATGCTCAGCCGCTCGCGCAGGCGCGGGCTCGGCTCCACCGCCGATCCGACCGCCGCCCCCGTCGCCACCGCGCGCGTCACGATCGTGGATCCCGTGTCGCTGTCCGCCGAGCACCAGGCGCGCGTGTGGCTAGCGGAGATCGACGCCGAGCGAGAGGTGACCGCTGCCACCGCCGTCCTGAACCGCGTCCTGCACGCGCATCGCATCGCCTCGGCAGACCCCTACACGCATGCGGTCTCGCCCGAGCAGGCGCTGGTAATCAGGGCCGGCTGGGGGGAGGGCGAGCAGGTCGCATACGGGCAGTGGCTGCACGCGCGGGAGCTGATCTGGTCGGCGGTCGTCCACCGGGCCTCGTCCAGGCGGCGGCGCCCGCGTGGTCGCTCGGCCGCCCTGCGCCCGCACGAGCGTGTCGCCGTACTGCTCGGCGGGCGCGGAGCCGCGCTGATGTGCGAGGAGCTCGTGCTACGCGCGCGAGAGGACCTCGACCACGGACGGCTCGCCCACGCCGCGATCGAGCTCGATCGGGCGTTCGCCGCGGCGCTGGCCGAGCTCCGCGCGGAGAAGCGCCAAGATCTCGCGATCCGCATCGCCGAGCTGGAGCAGCTGCGAGCCGGCGTCGCCGAGCAGGGGCGCCTCGCGCTCCCGGATGCCGAAGGCACGCTCAACGAGGATGTCGTGCGTCATGCGCTGGAGCGGCTCGAAGCCGCACTTCGGGCCCGAACCGCGACTGGGTTTAACCTCCAGTGAGCATGGACCCGACGACAACCGCAATCGGCACATGGAGCGGAGGGCGCTTCATGCACTTCGGCGAGCCGCTCGACGACGAGCGCCTGAGCACCCTGCTGCGGCCCGGTGCGGGCATCGACACCGTGATCACCGCCGACGTCTACGGCGCCGGAGAGGCCGACCTCGCCCTGGCGCGGGCGCTTCGCGGCGTCGAGCGCGACAGCTACTGCCTGGTGGGAGCCATCGGACACGACTTCTATGAGGGACAGCGCGACGGCGCCAAGGGCTACCCCCGCTTCACCGATCCGCGGTTGCGCGGTCCGCAGGAGTACGCCGGGTACGTCCGCATGGCCGCTGAGCGCAGCCTCGAGCGCTGCGGCGTGGACCGCTTCGACCTGTTGCTGTTGCACAACCCCGACCGCATCGGCTACACGAGCCCGGCGGTCTGGGAGGCGATGGAGGCAGCTCGCGATGCGGGCCTCACGCGTATGCTCGGAGTGGCTCCCGGACCGGCGAACGGCTTCACGCTCGATCTGATCGACTGCCTCGAGCGCTTCTCCGGGCAGATCGACTGGGCGATGATCATCCTGGGCCCGCTCGAGCCGTGGCCGGGGGAGCTGGTGCTTGGTGCAGCCACTGCTCACGACGTGAGCCTGATCACGCGCGTGGTCGACTACGGGGGCGTCTTCCACGACGACGTTCTGCCGGGTCACGCCTTTGCCGAGTACGACCACCGCAGGTTCCGGCCCGAGGGATGGGTGCGCGACGGGCGCGAGAAGCTCGAGCTGATGCGCCCCTACGCCGAGCTCCACGGGCTGACGATGCTGCAGCTCGCCTGCGCGTGGAACCTGGCGCAGCCGGGCGTCCGCTGCGTCGCTCCCACCCTCATCCAGGAGAGCGCGGCCGACTCCCGCCGAATCGAGGACAAGCGTGCCGAGCTCGCCGCCGTCGCGGGTGACGCGGGCCTGAGCACTGAGGAGGTGAGCGCGATTCGCGCGATCGGTGAGAACAGCGGCTGCATGTCGCTGAAGGGCGCGAGCCTCGAACACGACGGACCGCCCCGCGCCGACCGTTGGCCGCTCGACGGCGAGCTCGCCGAGGTGGCGGGACGCTGGGGTATCGACCCGCGAGAGGATCTGCTCGCGGGCGCACTGTCGGCGGCCGAGGGCTGAAAGGCAGGACGGCGGGCATGGGCATCGACATCAGTGCCTTCAAGCAAGGCCAGCGGGCGATGTGGGCCAGCGGCGACTATCCGGAGGTCGCGCGCCGGATCGAGAGCGTCGCCGAGCTCCTCGCGCAGCGCGTGGAAGCCGGCCCGGGCGTCCGCATGCTCGACGTCGCAACAGGGAGCGGCAACGTGGCGTTGGCCGGCGCGCGCGCCGGCGCCGATGTGACCGGGCTCGACCTCACGCCCGAGTTGCTGCAGGCAGCGCGCGGCCGGGCTGCCGACGCCGGCCTCGATGTGCGGTTCGTCGAGGGCGACGCGGAGGACCTCCCGTTCGAGAGCAACTCCTTCGATGTCGTGACGTCGTGCTTCGGCGTGATCTTCGCCCCGCGTCACCAGCAGGCAGCGGGCGAGCTGGCCCGGGTCGCGCGGCCGGGAGGCACCATCGGCGTCACGGCGTGGACCCCCGACGGCCTGATCGGCCGGACGTTCAAGGTCCTGTCTTCGTTCATGCCACCGCCACCGCCCGAGCTGGCACCGCCGGTGAGCTGGGGAACCGAGGAGCACGTCCGCGAGCTCTTCGCGGACAGCGCTGCCGAGCTGTCTCTGGAGCGGCGCACAGTCACCTTCACCCACGATTCCGCCGAGGGCTGGCTCGATTACGACGAGCGGATCCTCGGACCCGCGATCATGGCGAAGGCCGCGCTCGAGCCGCAGGGCCGCTACGGCGAGATGCGCGAGGCGATGCTCGATCTCTACGGCGGCGCCAACGAGGCCGAGGACGGGAGCTTCAGCGTCCGGGCGGAATACCTGCTGACCGTCGCAAAGCTGCCGGCCTGAGGCCGGACGGGGGCGCGACGCTAGTCCGCCGCGAGCGCTGCGGCGAGCGCCTGCAGCTCGTCGACCACGTCGCCCCGCAGCCGCACCTCGGCCAGGTCGTCGAGGGGAGTGGGCCCTTGGGTGACGATCGCCACGGCCCCACCCGCGTCGCGCGTCAGCAGAGGCAAAGCGGCGACGGGATGCACCTCGAGCGACGAGCCGATGCAGATGAGCACGTCTGCCCGCTCGCACAGCTGCCGCGCCCTCGTGAGCGCCTCCTCGGGCAGGAACTCGCCGAACAGGACGACGTCGGGCTTCAGCGGCCGGCCGCACTCCTCACAGCAGGGCACGCCTTCACGGTCCGCGCGGATCCGCGCGCGGGTCTCCTCGAGGGAGATGCTCCCGCCGCAGCGCAGACAGCTGGATGTGGCGATGCTGCCGTGCACCTCGACGAGCTCGCGCGTGCCGGCCTTACGGTGGAGGGTGTCGACGTTCTGTGTGATGACCGCGTCGAGCATCCCGTGGCGCTCCAGCCGCACGAGCGCCCTGTGCGCGCCGTTGGGCTGCTTGCTCTCCAGCGTCGAGAACCGCTCGCCGTAGAAGCTCCAGAAGCTGCGCGGGTCGCTCGTGAACGCGTCGATGTGAGCGACCTCCATCGGATCCACCTTCTCCCAGAGCCCGCTTCCGGGCGAGCGGAAGTCGGGGATGCCGGAGGGAACCGAGATCCCGGCCCCCGTGAGGGCCACGACCGAGCCCGCCTCGCGCACGAGCTCCGCAAGGCTCGCGACGTCGTGGCCTGCGGACGTCGCCGCCGGCATTTCGCTCATCGCCCCTGAAAGCGCGGCGCGCGTTTGGACAGGAACGCCGAGATGCCCTCCTTGGCGTCGGCGCTCTGGAAGACCGACGCGAAGGCGCCCTTCTCTGCCTCGATACCGGCGTCGAGCTCGCCGGCCGCCGACACGCGCTTGATCTGCTCGACCGCCAGCGGCGCCTGGCCGGCGAGCTTGCGGGCCCATTGAAGGGCCGTGTCGAGCAGTTCGTGATCGTCGACCAGCCGGTTGCAGAGGCCGAGCTCGAACGCTTCGTCCGCGAGGACCGGGTCGCCGACGAGGTTCATCTCCAGGGCCTTGCTCACCCCCACGAGGCGTGGCAGCCGCTGGGTGCCTCCGAAGCCCGGGATGATCCCCAGCTTGATCTCCGGCTGGCCGAAGATCGCAGAGCGAGCGGCGATCCGCACGTCACATGCCATCGCCAGCTCGCAGCCGCCGCCGAAGGCCAGCCCGTTGACGGCGGCGATCGTGCTGACCCCGTCGGAGCCGAGGTCCTTGAACAGGGCGTGCGCTGCGTTGATCAGCTCCGCGCCCGACGCCTCGTCCATGGTCGTGAAAGCCTTGATGTCGGCGCCCGCCGAGAACAGGAATGGATTCGAGGAGGCGATCACGAGCGCGCGCACGCCCGACTCCTTGACGCTGGCCCACACCTTCTCGAGGTCCTGCACGACCTGGGGCGAGATCGAGTTCATCTGCCCGTTCGCCAGCCACGCGATCGCGACGCCCTCCTCCCGCGTCTCGAGCTTGATGACCTCCGCCGGCTGCTCGGCGTCGGGTTGGGGGTATGCGTAGAAGCCCTGGCCGCGCTTCTGCCCAAGCCGGCCCTGTGCCACGAGCCGCCGCAGGATGGTCGGCGGCGTGAAGCGCTCGCCATGGCGCTCCTGGGCGTTCTCCATGCGCTCCAGGATCGAGTCGAGGCCTTCGGCGTCGGCCTTCATGAACGGCGGCATCAGCCCGCGGCGCGGGTCGAGCCCGGCGCCGGCCATCAGGCCGAAATCGATGTCGCGATGCGTCGCGACACCCTCCTCGAGCACGAGGCACGCCTCGAGGAAGGTCTTCAGCGTGAGCAGCTCGACGAGCTCCTGCACGTCCGGGTCGCCGTCTCCGGGGATGTTCGGCTCGCCCTGCGGATCGTAGAAGCCGTCTCCGCCGGTCTTCGCGCCGAGCTTGCCTTCAGCCACCAGCTTCTGCATGCCCCTGGGCACGTAGAAGCGTTCCTCGCCGTAGGACTCGACCAGGTGCTCGGCGACATGCAGGACGGTGTCGAGGCCGAGCAGGTTGACGAGGTAGTAGGGACCGACCGGGATCACGCCCGCGGCGCCCACCCCGTCGTCGATCTTCTTGATCGAGAGGCCCTTCTCCTCCTGCTCGCGCCAGATCTCCGAGGTGCCGGAGTTCAGGATCCGGTTCACGACGAAGCCGGGCACCTCCGCGCACGTGATCGGCTGCTTGCGGATCGCCTGAGCGAAGGTGATGGCGGCCGCGACGGTCTCGGCGGAGGTGTCCTCGCCCTCCACGATCTCGATCAGCGGCATGATCGACGCCGGATAGAAGTAATGGAAGCCGATCACCTTCTCGGGCCGCAGCGTGGCTTCGCCCATCTCGGTGATCGACAGCGAGGAGGTGTTCGAGGCGAGGATCGCGTGGCCGGGGGTCGCCGCGTCGAGCTCGGCGAGAACGGCCTGCTTGATCTCGATCCTCTCGGGCACGGCCTCGACCACGAAGTCGACGTCGCCAAAGCCCTCGTAGGAGGTCGTCCCGGTTATGCGGCCGACGATCTCCTCGATCTGCTGCTCGGCCTGCTCCTCGGTGATCTTGCCCTTCTCCGCGAGCTTGCCGATCTGGCCCTTGGTGACGTTGCGGGCCTCCTCGAGCCCCGCCTGCACGAGCGCGTCGTCGATGTCCTTGAGCACAACGGGGATGCCGGCGGCGGCGATCGTCTGGGCGATCTGTCCGCCCATCGTCCCGGCCCCGACGACGGCTGCTTTGAACACGAACATGCTTTGGCTCTCCTCTGATGACTTGGGTCGCGGGAGCCTAGCGTCACGCGCACCGGCCCGCACCTCTCGGCGCCCGCGGGGGTTTGTGTGTTAGATAACTGTCAGCGGCAGCGGGTAGGAGGCGAAGATGAGGTCATTCAGGTGGACGGTGGGACCGCGGTGCGCGGCGGCTTTGCGGTGCGCGGCGGTGCTGGCGGCGGGCGCGGCGGTGCTTCCCGCGACGGCGCTGGCAGCCTCGGCGCCCACCGTGTCGACGGGCGCAGCCCGCGAAATCGGCTACGGCTCGGCCGTCCTGACCGGCTCGGTCGACCCGAACGGCAGCGACGCCTCCTACTACTTCCAGTACGGCGTCACCAAGGCCTACGGGGGACAGACGGTGATCGCCGACGCCGGAGCGGGCGTTCACACGGTCAGCGTGAGGCTCCCCGTGACCGGACTGCAGCCGCTCACCGTCTACCACTACCGGCTCGTGGCGGTCAACGCGGCCGGCCCGTCGATCGGCGCCGACGCCAGGCTCCTGACGACGAAGGTGCCGCTCTCGCTGCAGATCCTCGCCTCGCCCAACCCCGTCCTGTTCGGCGGCCCGATCACGGTGCAGGGCACGCTCTCGGGCACCGGCAACGGCAACCGGGTCGTCGTGCTGCAGGCCAGCTCCTTCCCCTTCACGGCGGGCTTCCAGAACGTAGGCAACCCGCTCGTGACGAACGCCGGCGGCGGCTTCTCGTTCCCGCTGCTGGGGATGACC
>DATMQX010000088.1:0-15331 GCA_035567055.1 Solirubrobacteraceae bacterium | reverse complement strand
GACGCTCCGGGCGCCGAGGTGCTCGTCGGCATCGCGCTGCGCGACGGGCAGCCCGTCGGGATCGCAGTCGAGGCCGATGCCGCGGGCGTCTCGATCGAGCCGACGGGTCGCTATGACGCGACACGCTCGCTCGCCCACGTCACGCTGACGGACGCTCCGGCCACGGTCCTCGACGCCCCCGAGTCCTCGCTCGCCGCAGCCTGGCACCTCGCCCAGGCGCTGATCGCGGCCGAGTCGATCGGCAGCGTCGAGACGGCGCTCGACGTATCCGTGGCATACGCCAAGGAGCGTCACACCTTCGGCCGTGCGATCGGCTCCTACCAGGCGGTGAAGCACTCGCTGACCGAGGTGCTGCGCCAGCTCGAGAACGGGCGCTCTCTGCTCTACTACGCGGGCTGGGCCCGCGTCGGAGCGCCCGGCGAGTTTCCGCTCGCGGCGAGCGCTGCGCGCTCGGTCGCCGGGCGTGCGCTCGACCAGGCCGCGCGCACGATGATCTCCGTCCACGGCGGCATCGGCGCGACCTGGGAGCACGACGCGCCGCTGTACTTCCGCCGCGCGCAGCTGTCGAGGCGACTGCTCGGCGGAACGGTCGCGGCCACCGACCGCGTGGCCGGCGAGCTGATCGCCCAGGCGGACGCCGCCTAGCGTCCGCCGGCGCCGCCAGAGGCCCGCGCGAGCTTCGCGCGAGGCGTCGCCGCGCTCAGCGCGAGGAGCACCGGGGCTCCATAGGCTCCGTGCACGGCCTGCACCATCGCCGCCTGCACGCCGCAGTTGAAGCAGAAGCCGTGCTGTGACCAGCTGATCGCGCGCGCCAGCACCTGGTCGGCGTACAGCACGCCCGTGGCGTCGTGGCCGTAGTAGTCATACGCCGCGTTCCACGCGGCTCCGTCGAGCGCATATTCGGCTCCGTCCGCCGAGAGCAGGTGCGCCGCCGCCATGATCGCGTCGAAGTCGTCGTAGATCGATGGGTGCGCGGCCGTCATGTGGTCATAGGCCGCGGGACGCGCGCCATAGCGGTAGGAGTCGCTCACGAGCTTCCACGTCGTCACCGGGCCGTTCGTGACGTTGAACTGCATCGGCCCGCCGCAGCAGTGCGCGAAGTTCAGTCCCCGATAGGTGCTTGGGGCCGTCGAGAACGCCGACTCCTGCATGTGAATCGAGGCCAGCAGCAGCCAGTTGACCCCGAAGGTGCGCTGCGCCGTCGCGTAGATGGGGTAGAAGCCTTCCATCCAGCGTGTGTCGATTCGGCTTTCGGGAGCCTGGGCCAGGCGCCGGGCCTCGAGCGCCTGCTGGGCGGCCGACGGGCGGGCGACGATCGCCGCGGGCAACGGGCGGCCGCTTGGGGGTCGCGAGGCGGCGGCGGGCGCGGGCGCCGCCGGTGCGCCGGCCACCGGGGTCGGCGTCGCTGCTGCGAACAGGATCGTCGGTGGCGCGGTCGAGGTCGTGCGCCCCACGGCACCGCTGAGCACCGCCGCGAGTAGCGCCACCCCGATCAGGCCGATTGAGCACGCGAGCAGCCACGGCCCGCGTTCGGAGGGCGGGCTCGGGATGCGAGCAGCCGGGGTCTGGGGATCCGGCGTCTGCGGGCCTTCGCGTTTCATCGGGGGGCTAAAGGTATCGGGGTGCACGGGCCGTCGAGTCGGTCAATCGCCTATCGGCAGGAATCTCGCGCGGGCATAGCACTCGGCGCGCCGATGCGCCAGATGGCGGGTTTACACCTCCCATGAGCAGACTCGCGCCCATCACCGTCGCGCTGACGCTGGCGATCACGCTCGCCGGCGCAACCGCGGTGGCCGCGACGCCCGCGCCGGCCCAGCTCGGCGCTGTCCAGCAGCGCTACCTGCAGCTCGCGCAGTCGGGCGTCGCCCACGCACAGCAGGCATGGCACGATCGCCGGCTCGGCTGGTACGACGCGAGGCTGGGAGACCGCGACCGCTATCCGCTGGCCACGATCTGGGACATCGTGCCGCTGTTCGAGTCGCTCGATGCGATCGCCATCGCCCGGCCGACGCCCGCCAACAGGCGCGCCGTCGCGCATTTCGCGGCGGGAGCGGAGCGCTACCTGAATCGCGGCCTGCGCCCGACGCCGGGGTTCTCGCCCTATCCCGGTGACCGCTCGCCCGACACGCAGACCTGGTTCGACGACAACGGCTGGTGGGGCCTCGCGTTCATGAACGCCTTCAAGGCGACCGGCACGCGGCGCTACCTCGCCGACGCCGAACGCGCGCTGCGCTACATAGCCGCGGCGGGCTGGGATCCGCGGGCGGGCGGGATCTGGTGGAACACGCGCCGGCCCTACAAGGCGGGCGAGGCTCTGGCGTCGGCCACGCTGCTGGCGACGCTCCTCTACGCGCAGACCCATTCGCCGTTCGCGCTGGCGCAGGCGAGCAGGTTCCTCGCCTGGGCGAACACGAGCGGCTTCAGCGCGACGGACGGTCTCTATGCGGGCAGCAGCCTCGACTCGACGCCGATCGATTACATCGAGGGGCCCCTCATCTATGCGCAGGCGCTGCTGTGCGGCGCGACCGCCACCGCCGCCGACTGCGCCCGCGCCGAGCAGCTGAAGGCCACGGCGCTCGACCGCTTCGGCTACCTGCTGAGCTTCTCCCCGCAGTACGACGTGATCTACCTGCAGTGGATGCTCGCCCTCTACGCGCTCGACGGCGATCCGGTGCTCTACCGGCTCGCCGCCGACAACGCGCGCGACGCCTCCTCGCGGACGCCGAACTCCAGGGGCCTGTATCTGCTCTCCTGGAACGGCGAAGTCCTGCCCGCCCGCTACGCCGTGCCGGGCATGCTGCAGACGCACGCGGCGACCACCAGCCTGTTCGCGTGGCTGGCGGTGTATCCGCCGCCGGCGTGAGCGGCGGTCAGACGCCGAGCGCGCGGCGCAACACGCGATCGAACGTGCGGTCCGGCAGCGCCCGCCTGAGCATCACCATCATTTTCGCGTCGCGCCCGACGAGGTAGCGGGCGCGCATTCGCCGCGCGGCGAGCGCCCGCTCGATCGTCTGTGCCACCTGGTCGGGAGGAATGCCGCGCCGCGCCGTATCCTCGAGGACCCTCTTCATCGCCGCCGGCACATGCCCGTACTCGCTCTGCAGCTCGGGCGGGATCGTGACGCGTTCGGCTTCGGCGCGGCCCTTGTCCCAGATCGGCGTCGCGACCGACCCCGGCTCGATCAGCGTGACCTGCACGTGCGAGCTGGCGAGCTCGATCCGCAGCCCGTCGGCGATCGCCTCGACGGCATGCTTGGAGGCGGAGTAGGGCGCCAGGAACGGCGTCGCAACGCGACCGCCGATCGACGACAGGAATACGATCCGCCCGTGCGCGCGCCGCAGTGCGGGCAGCATCGCCCGCGTGACAGCGACCTGAGCGAGCACGTTCACCTCGAACTGCATGCGCATGTCCTCCGGTGCAACGAGCTCGAGTGGGCCGCCGACCCCGATCCCCGCGTTGTTGACAAGCGCGTCGAGTCCCGCCGAGGCCCCTTCGCCCTGGCCGGCCAGCTCCTGCACCCGCGCCGCCGCATCGGCTATCTGGCTCGCGTCGGTCACGTCGAGCGCCAGCGGGATCAGGCGCCCGTCTGCGCCCGGCTCCTGGGCCAGCTGCTCGCCTGCGGTGCTCTCGCGCACGCCCGCGAGAACCGTCCAGCCGGCGCGCGCCAGACGCAGGGCGGTGGCGCGCCCGATGCCCGTCGAAGCCCCCGTGATCAGCGCGACCGCCACGGGCTCGAGCCTAACCGAAAGCGTCGGAGCGTCAGCCCGCCGTTAGCGCTCGCTTAGGATGCCGCGCCATGCTTGCCCGCTTGCAGATCTCCTCGCCCGCCACGCGTGCGCTCGCGGCGATCGCGGCGGTCGCGGCCCTCGGCGGCTGCGGCAAGGGCGCCAGCAGCCCGAGCAACGGCTCCAACGCGACGACCGCCGCCGTGGCGGGAGCGCCCGCGACGCACAGGACGTGCCCCGAGACGGTGCTCGACGTGCTCCAGCGCGTGGCAAGGCGCATCTACCACCAGGGCGTCTCGAGCGAACGGACCCGCTCGGCCGCTCACCTGATCGCAGCGTCGGCCGGCCTGCGCGAAGCGGTTGAACGGTCGGACCCCGTGGCCGCCCGCGCCGCCGCCAAGGCGCTCGTCTCCGGCGGGCACATGACGAACCTGCGGGTGATGCGGGGCGGGCGCGTGCTGGCAGACGTCGGCGGCTCGGCGGTCGCTCCCCTGCACGGGACCCTTACGGGCGCCGGCGGGCGGACGATCGGAAGCTACGTGACGAGCGTCTGGGCGGATGAAGGCCTCATCGCGGAGACGAACGGCGTGACCGGCGGGCGGCTCGCTCTGCGCGTGCAGGGACGCAGCGTCGGCGGCTCGCTGGCGCTGCCGTCGGGCTCGCTCCCGCGGGAAGGCACCCTTGGCCTGGGCCCGCAGCGCTACGGGTACACCTCCTTTCACGGCGAGGCCTATCCCTCCGGCTCGCTGCGCGTGTACCTGCTGCGGCCGATCCGCGCGACCGCGGCACTCTGCGGAAGCACAGCCGAGGACACCGTCGTCCGCACCCTCAGCCGCATCGCGAACCTGATCTACGCCGGTGAGGCCGGTGGGCGCACGCTCGCGCAGATCCAGCGCGTGCAGCGCGATCCGGCGCTGCTGCGCGCCGTCGCCGCCCGCGATCCGCTCGCCACGAAGGCGGCCATCGAATCTCTGCTCACAGAACACATCGTCCGCCTGCGCGTGAGCGCCGGCGGGAGCCTGCTCGCGGACGTCGGCGGCCCGTTCGTGCTCGCGCCCGTGACGGCGCCGCTGCGGCTGGCGGGGCGCACGATCGGCAGCTTCGTGCTCTCGATCCAGGACGACGAGGGATACCTGCGTCTGACGAGACGCCTCGTCGGGCTGCGCGTGCTGATGTACATGAATCCGGCCCACCCGCAGCTCGTCAAGAACAGCCTGGGGCCCTCGCCGGGGAGTGTGCCCGCCAGCGGCTCCTACAAATACCGCGGCTCCTCCTTCCGCGTGTTCACCGTCAACGCGCGCGCGTTCCCGAGCGGGCCGCTGACGATCCGCGTGCTGGTGCCCGTGCCGTACTCGTGAGAGCTTCCGGCGCCTACGGCTGGAACTATGCGACCGCGCTGAGCGCGTGGCGCTTCGCGTCCAGGGCCTGCAGCAGCTCCTCGAAGGAGACCGCGAATTTCTCGACCCCCTCGCGCTCCAGCGTGACCGTCACGTCGTCGTAGTCGAGCCCGGCCTGCGCGAGCTCCTCGAACACGCGGCGCGCCTCATCCAGGTCCCGCTCCAGGCGCGGCTCGGGATCGCCGTGATCCTGGTAGGCCGTGATCGTCGCCTCGGGCATCGTGTTGATCGTGTCCGGGCCGAGCAGCTCCTCGACGTACATCGTGTCGGGGTACGCCGGGTTCTTGGTCGACGTCGACGCCCACAGAACCCGCTGCGGGGTGGCGCCCTTGGATAGGAGGAAGTCCCACCTGGGGCCGGTGAAGGTCTCGCGGTAGTGCTGGTAGGCGAGCTTGGCGTTGGCCACCGCCAGCTTGCCCTTGAGCTGGTCGTGCCCGCCGATCTCATCCAGGCGCCTGTCCGCCTCGGTGTCTATTCGCGAGACGAAGAAGCTGGCGACCGACGCGACCTTTCGAGGGTCGCCGCCCTCGGCGACGAGGCGCTCGAGGCCGCGCAGGTAGGACTCGGCCACCTCCTCATAGCGGCGCAGCGAGAAGATCAGCGTCACGTTGATCGAGCGGCCCTTGGCGATCACGTCCTCGATCGCGCCCAGCCCGGGCTTCGTGCCCGGGATCTTGACCATCAGGTTGGGCCTGTCGACCTCGTCGTGCAGGCGCATCGCCTCGCGGTAGGTGGGGAGCGTCTCGTATGCCAGCCGCGGATCGACCTCGAGCGAGACATACCCGTCGCGCGCCCGCCCGCTCTCCCACACCGGACGGAACACGTCGCAGGCCTCCCTGATGTCCTGCTCGGCCAGCTCCCAGAAGGTCTCGTTCACGTCGCACCCCTGCGCGAGGAGCTCGTGGAGCTGCTCGTCGTAGGCGTTCCCGGAGGTCATCGCCTTCTCGAAGATCGTGGGGTTCGACGTCGCGCCGACGACGGCGTCGCGGTCGATCAGCTCCTGCAGGCGGCCGCCCCGGATCGATTCACGGGAGAGGTAGTCCACCCATACGCTCTGGCCGAGCGCCGACAGGCGCTGGAGAGGTGAAAGGGTCTCGTCGGCGGGCATCTCGGCCTCCTTGGTCTCTAGTTGCCTTGCTTCAGCACCGCTCGCGCGCGTGCGGCGATGTGCTCGGCGCTGAAGCCCAGCTTCTCCAACACGGTAGTACCCGGCGCCGAGGCGCCGAAGCGGTCGAGGCCGAGCACGTCGCCCCCGCTGCCGACCCACTTCCACCAGCTCATGGTCGCGCCCGGCTCGACCGCCAGACGGGCGCTCACCGCGCTCGGGAGGACCTCCTCGCGGTAGGCGTCGGGTTGGGCTTCGAACAGCTCCATGCAGGGCATCGAGACCACGCGCGCCCGCGTGCCGTCGGCGGCGAGGGTGCGCGCGGCGGCGAGCGTGGCGGCGACCTCGGCTCCGGTCGAGATCAGGATGATGTCCGGGTCTCCGTCCGTGGAGGAGTTCCACAGCGCGTAGGCGCCTCGCTCCACACCCGCGGCGGGCGCGAGCTCGGCGCGGTCGAGAACGGGGATGCTCTGACGCGAGAGGAGCAGCGCGACGGGGCCATCCTCGCGTTCGAGCGCCACCCGCCAGGCCACGCTGGTCTCGTTCGCGTCGGCCGGCCGCACCACCCACAGGCGGGGAATCGCGCGAAGCGCGGCGTAGTGCTCGACCGGCTGGTGCGTCGGGCCGTCCTCGCCGAGGCCGACCGAGTCGTGCGTCCACACCCACACCGTGGACAGGCCCATCAGCGCCGACAGGCGGACGGCCGGGCGCATGTAGTCGGAGAAGATCAGGAAGGTCGAGCCGTACGGCTTGACCATCCCCCCGTGCGCACAGGCGCCGTTGACGATCGCGCCCATCGCGTGCTCGCGGATCCCGAAGGGCACATTGCGCCCGGCGTGAACGCTCCCGAACTCGCCGGCTCCCTCGAACAGCGTCTTGGTCGACTCGACGAGGTCCGCGGCGCCGCCGAACATCGTCGGCGCGAAGTCGCCGAACGCCGCCATCACCTTCTGCCCCGCCGCGCGCGTCGCGAGCTGCTCGCCGGCCGAGAACTCGGGCAGCGCCTCGCGCCAGCCTTCGCGCAGGCGCCCCGCCCACGCCCGGTCCCAGTCCTCGGCCTGGTCCGGGAACGCCTCGCGCCATGAGGCGAAGCCCTCCTCCCATTCCCGCTGCGCCGAGGCGCCGCGCTCGCGCAGGCTCATGTGCTCGTAGACGCGCTCGTCGACCCAGAACTGGCGATCGGGATCGAAGCCCATGACCTCCTTTGTCGCCCGTACTTCGTCCTCGCCCAGCGCCGATCCGTGCGCCTTCGCCGTGTCGACCGCGTGCGGAGCCGGATAGGCGATGTGCGAGCGGACCGCGATGAACGACGGACGCTCGCCTTCCTCGCGCGCGGCCGCGACGGCGGCCTGCAGCGCGTCCACGTCCTCGGAGTCCTCGACGCGCTGGACGTGCCAGTCATCGGCCTGCAATCGGTCGAGATGGTTCTCGCGGTCGAACGAGAGGCTCGTCGTGCCGTCGATCGTGATGTGATTTTCGTCGTAGCAGACGATCAGCTTCCCGAGCGCGAAGTTGCCGGCGATCGACGCCGCCTCCTGGCTGATGCCCTCCATCAGGTCGCCGTCGGAGCAGATCACGTACACGTGGTGGTCGAGCGCCGCACGGTCCGGTCGGTTGAAGCGCTCCGCGAGGAAGCGCTCGGCCATTGCCATGCCGACCGCGTTGGCGAAGCCCTGCCCGAGCGGCCCGGTGGTGATCTCGATGCCCGGGGTATGGCCCCGCTCGGGGTGGCCCGGGGTGCGCGAGTCCCACTGGCGGAACTGCTTGAGGTCCTCCAGGCTGAGGTCGAAGCCGGTGAGGTGCAGCAGCGAGTACTGCAGGATGCAGGCGTGCCCCGCGCTGAGGATGAAGCGGTCGCGATCGGCCCATTGGGGGTCCGCGGGATTCACGTTGAGGAAGCGCTCGAACAGCGTGTAGCCGAGCGGCGCCAGAGCCATCGCCGTGCCCGGATGTCCCGAGTTGGCCTTCTGGACGGCGTCCATCGCCAGCCCTCGAATAGTGTCGATCGACAGCTTCTGAATGTCGGGCTCGGGCACTTCAGTCGATCCTAGCGGCGCCGGGTCGATAGAGTCGCTAGATCGTGAATGAGCAGTTCTGCGACGTGGGGCGGGGGATCAGCCTCTGTTATGAGACGTTCGGGGACCCCTCCGACGCGACCGCGCTGCTCATCATGGGGCTCGGGACGCAGATGCTGGCATGGAACGAGGACTTCTGCCGCGCTCTCGCCGAGCGGGGGCTGCACGTGGTGCGCTTCGACAACCGCGACATCGGCCGCTCGACGCACATCAGCGCTCCCCCGCCGACGATCGGCCAGCTGCTCCGCCGTTCACGCACGGCCGCCGCCTACACGCTCGCCGACATGGCCGAGGACACCGCCGGGCTGCTCACCGAGCTCGACCTCTCCCCCGCACACGTGATCGGAGCGTCGATGGGCGGGATGATCGCCCAGACGCTCGCCGCCCGCCATGCCCGACACGTTCGCTCGCTCGTCTCGATCATGTCGAACACCGGCAGCCGTATCTGGGGCCAGCCCTCGCTGCGCACCTATCCGGTCCTGCTGCGAGGAGCGCCGCGGGGTCGCGACGCCTACATCGCCCACATCGAGCGCGTGTTCGCGGCGATCGGCTCACCGGGTCTGCCGCGGGACCTCGAAGAGGTGCGCGCGCTCGCCGCGGCCAGCTACGACCGCGACCACGATCCCGACGGCCCCGGACGTCAGCTTGCGGCGATCATCGCCTCGGGCAACCGGGCGAGCGAACTGCGGAGCATCACCGCACCCACACTCGTGGTCCACGGCAAGGCGGACCCGCTAGTCGCCTTCTCGGGCGGGCGGGCGACGGCTCGCCTAATCCCGGGAGCGAAGATGATGAGCGTCGAGGGCATGGGCCACGACCTGCCGCGCGCCATCTGGCCGCGGTTGATCGACGCGATCGCCGCGCACACGGCGAGGGCGGACGGGGCCGGGCAGCATGACCCATCCCCACAGGCCCCCCGATCGAGATCTCTCTCGGGCCTGTAGGGATGAGTCTCGGCGGCTCCCCTTGGCCGCCGACTTCCCCGGCTGCTGCCCCTCAGCCGCCGGGTCCTCGCCGGCTGTAGCCCCTCAGGCCCGCCAGCGAATGGGTGCGCCCCGTCGAGCACCGGCGCGCCTCGGCCCTGATCCGCACCAGCCAGTGGAGATCGTGGCGGCAGTGCGAGCGGCGGTGGGGCCAGCGGCCGTGGAGCGCGCGAAGCATGCGCTGCTCGTGACAGACGAACAGCCTCATCTCGAGGCCAGCCCCGCTGGTGAGCCTTCGCCGGCCCGTCGGTCTCGCCTCCTGCTTGACCCCCACATGTCCAGGCCCTTCCCCGTCGTTTGCCGATTGCGTCACTCGGCCAGAGAGTTCCGAGTGGTCGTAGGTTTCCTCTCTGCGGACATATAAATCAGGTTTTACGCAGATTGTCAACCGCTTGCATCACCCCCGTGGAGCCCATTCGCGGCCCGCACTGAAGGTCGCGGTACGAGGGATTCGGCGGGGGCCGGCCGGGCGGCGTACGAGGGTGGGGTGGGGAGAAAAGTGCGCCCGGCGGGAATCGAACCCGCGGCCTGCGGCTTGAAAGACCGCTGCTCTTTGGCTCCCCGAAGAGAACCGTTGACCACTGAGCTACGGGCGCGCTGGAGAGGCTGTCTAGTGGATCACTCTTGCGGCAGAGCCTAATCTAAGCACGCTTGCAGGAGCGTCGTGAGGGCACGGCCCAGGAGCTCGCCACCGGCCGATGGGCGGACATCCGCCTCGAGGCCTCGGGGGGCGGGCGTCGCATTGCAGGCCTGCCCGCACGCACATGCCGCATGTACACTTCGAGCGCGTCGGAGCAGATCGGAGGGCCGCGGCTGCTAGCGGCCGGGGAGAGGGAGATCGATGGAGGGGTTCATGGAAGAGCTGCGGCATCGACGCCGGTCGTTTCTCGCGGTGCTGCTCGCCGGCTCGCTGCTCGCCGTCCTCGGCGCCTCGCCAGCCCGCGCGGTGGTTGCGCGTCTCGCCGACGGCAGGACGATCAGCTACCAGCCGCTGCGTGGCGCAGCGGCGATCGCCCCCTTCGACCAGTTCTTCACCAACCTCGACTACAACGGCGGCCCGGTGATGGCGTCGAACACCAACTACGCGATCTACTGGCAGCCCTCCGGCGCCCCGTCGTATCCCGCCGACTACCGGCCGGGGCTCAACCGCTACTTCGAAGACCTTGCGCACGACAGCGGGGGAACCGAAAACGTCGACTCCGTCTCGGCGCAGTACAACGACACCGCCGGGGAATTCGCGAAATACGATGCGCATTTCGGCGGCGCGCTCGTCGACACCACCGCCTACCCGCCGAACGGATGCACGCGTGCGCCGATCTGCCTCACCGACGCCCAGCTGCGGGCGGAGTTGAAGAGCTTCGTCGAAGCGAACGGCCTGCCGCGCGACCTGACGCACGAGTACTTCCTGCTGACGCCGCCGAGCGTCGAAGACTGCTTCGAAAAAGCGGGCAACGTGTGCTCCGCCGGCAGCGAACGCCCGGTCTACTGCGCCTACCACGGGAACATCCCGGCCGGCGAAGGCCAGATCATCTACTCCAACGATCCGTACGTGACCGGCATCCTAGGCTGCGACGACGGCAACCATCCGAACGGCACGAGCTCCGACGGAGCGCTGCAGGGCGGCCTCAGCCACGAGCACAACGAGTCGATCACCGACCCCGAGCCGAACAACGCCTGGACGGACTTCGGCGGCATCGAAGGCGAGATCGGCGACAAGTGCGCGGGCGCGAATGGCGCGGCGCTCGGCACGGCGTCAAACGGCGCGAGCTACAACCAGGTCGTCAACGGCCACTTCTACTGGTATCAGCAGGAGTGGAGCAATCAGACCCACCAGTGCCTGCAGCGGCTGACCTTCAGCGGTGAAGAGCCGACGGCCACGTTCACGAGCACGGCGGGCGCCGGCAACGAAATGAGCTTCGACGCCACTGGCTCGACCGCTCCGGGCGGAGTGGCGAGATACAACTGGCAGTTCAACGACGGCCTGGGCGGGAGCCCGAGCACTCCGACCGAGACCACCACACCGAGCGTGTCACACACCTTCCCGGCGGGCGGGAAATACGTCGTCGCGCTGACGGTGTTCGCCTCCGACGGCACGAGCATCGGCACGTCCCGCACCCTGACGGTGGGCAAACCGCCGACGCCGGCGGTCGTGAAAGTGACGCCGGCCAAAGGACCGGCCGCCGGTGGCACGAGCGTGACCATCACCGGGAAAAACCTCGCGGAAGCGACCTCGGTCAGCTTTGGAACGACGCCTGCGGCGAGCTTCAAAGCGGTCTCGGCCACCACGCTGACCGCCGTCTCGCCCGCCGAGAGCGCCGGCATCGTCGACGTGACGGTCACCTCACCGGGCGGCACGAGCGCCCTGGTCCTGACCGATCACTTCAAATTCGGACCGCCGACCATCAGCGCGGTCAGCCCCAACAACGGACCTGCCGCGGGCGGCACGAGCCTAACGGTCACGGGCACCGGCTTCGCGCCGGGCACGACCGCGACGAGCTTCAAGTTCGCCCTGTCGCCAGCGGCGTCGGTCAACTGCAGCTCGCTCACGGAATGCACCGTCGTCTCGCCGCCGCACAAAGCGGGTCTCGTCGACCTACGGGCGACGGTCAGCAAAATCGTCAGTCCGAAAACGGCCGCCGACCAGTTCACCTATCACTAGAGGACCTCGATCGGGCGCGTGCAGCATGGAGGCGCCCGCAGGTAGTCTGGCGCGAGGATGCGCGCGCTCGTACAGAGGGTCAGCGCCGCCGCCGTCGAGGTCGACGGGCGCCGGGTCGCCGCGATCGGCCCCGGGCTGCTCGTGCTCCTGGGCGTGGCGCACGAGGACGACGGCGCGAGCGCCGAGCGCCTGGCGGCGAAGGTCCGCGCGCTGCGCGTGTTCGACGACGCCGACGGGCGCATGAACGACGCGCTCGAAGGCCGGGAGATCCTCTGCGTGAGCCAGTTCACCCTCTACTCGGACACAAGGCGCGGCAACCGGCCGAGCTTCGTGCAGGCTGCGAGGCCAGAGCAGGCCGAGCCGCTGTACGAGCTCTTCTGCGAGCGCGCCGGCGCCAAGCGCGGCGTGTTCGGCGCGCGCATGACCGTCGAGCTCGTGAACGAGGGGCCGGTGACCCTGATGCTCGAGACCTAGGCGTGCGGACCTCCAGTCACGAGGGCGAGGTTCGACCAGCGAGTGCCCGGGCCGGCGGCGGGGCCTGCGACGTGGCTACCAGCGCCGGCGCGCGCGAAACGTCTCGAGCACGTAGCCGGCGAGCGAGATCGGCGACATGATGTACTGGTAGCAGAACACGTAGAACAGGAGCCCGCGGCGGTTCTGGCGCACGCGCAGATTGACCGCGGCGAACACGCGCCGCTGGTGGAAGTACATGACGCTGCCGAGCAGCGCGTTCAGCGGCAGCACGATGAGAGTCATGGGACCGACGATCGCGAAGTTGCCGGTCATCGCCAGCAGGACGCCGGGAATGAAGGCCAGCGTGAAGGTTGCGTCGAGCAGCGGGAACAGGAAGTTGCCGGCGACGGCGTGCGAGTAGAAGTCCATCCTCTTGAGCAGGCCCACGCCGTGGTCGCGCAGCCCCTCGATCATCCCGCGCGCCCAGCGGCGGCGCTGGCGGGCGAAGGCGCCCCAGCCCGACGGCGCCTCGGTGAAGGCGACCGCGGTCGGCTCGAACACGGTCCGCCCGCCGTGCAGCAGCATCCGCCAGGTCAGAACGATGTCCTCGCCGATGCGGTTCGGCCAGCCGCCTGCCAGTTTGAGCGCGAGCACGTCGTAGACGCTGAACGCTCCCTGTGCGACCAGCGTCCCCTGCAGCAGGGCCTGCCCGCGCTTGACGCTGGCGATGCCGAGGAAGTAGTCCCACTCCTGTGCTCGCGTGAGCAGGTTCACGCGCGAGTTGCGCACGAGCACCGCGCCTGCGACGGCGACCGTGTCGGGTGGCGAGGCGGCGAAGCGGGCGACGAGGCGCGTCAGCGAGTAGGGCATGAGCAGCGTGTCGGCGTCGATCGTGGCGACCAACGGCGCGCGCACGGTCGCCAGCGCGGCGTTCAACGCACACGCCTTGCCGCCGTGCTCGACGGCGAGCAGGCGCACCCGCGGGTCACGCGCCGCGTATGCCGCGACGATCTCGCGCGTGCGGTCGGTCGAGCCGTCGTCGGCGACGACGACCTCGAACGCGCCCGTGTAGTCGGAGGCCACTGCGTAGTCGAGTGTCTCGACGATCGACTCCTCCTCGTTGTAGGCCGCAATGAGGAGCGCAATGTCGGGAAAGGCGACATCGAGCTGTAGCGGTCGCGGGCGGTCGACGAGGATCGACGTGAGCAGCTGGATGTTCAGGTAGCCGGGAATCAGGGCGATGCCGGTGATCACGAGGATCGCGAGCGGCAGCGTGATGTCGTCGCCGAGCGTCCTGATCCATGAGCGCGACAGCCAGAGCGAGAAGCAGAGCCACAGCAGGCCCGCGACGATCGTGAACGCGACTCGCAGCTTCAGCGGTATGTAGAGCCCATCGCGTCGCTCCCGGTCGGGCGGAGGCTCGTGTGCGGGGCGCTTCTTCGCAGGCGCGGCGGGGAGCGTCGGCGCATCGACCTGCGCGAGCTGCGCAAGCATCGTGAGCCTGTTCGAGAGTGGTTTCATGGACGCTGGCGATCGGTTCGCTCAGCTGGTTATCGGCGCGGGCGGGAGAACACTGAAGCGCCGTCGCGCCCGCTTGGCCGGTGGCAGGCGACCGCGGCGCAGCCCGAATCGGAGCGCGCCGGCTCAGATGGCCGTCGGGATGCTGTCTGCCCGAGCCACGGACCGGAGCGCGCCGGCACAGATGGCCGTCGGGATGCTGCTTGCCCGAGCCACGGACCGCGCGATCGGTGATGGCGGCCGGCTCAGGCGGCCGCCATCACGGTGGGAGCTCGGCGGAGTGCGTATCGGGGTGTCTCAGACGGATGCGGGCAGCCGGACCTCGGTGAGCCTGAGGCTGTTGCCCGACGGGTCGCGGAACCCCGAGTCGATCCCATAGGGACGCTCTTCTGGCTGCTCGGTGAACTCGACGCCGCGCGCCTTGAGCTCCTCGTAGGAGGCCTGGCAGTCGTCGGTCGTGAGGAACACGGTCCCGGCGAATCCCTTCGCCATCAGGCTCCGCACCTGCTCCGCCGTGTCCGCGTCCATCACCGGCGCTCCCGGGATGGCCATCAGCACGATCGCGAAGTCCTGCTGATCGGCCGGCCCGACCGTGAGCCAGCGGAAGTTGTCGAGCTCCGGCAGCGTGACGTCGAGGCGAACCTCCATTCCCAGCTTCTGGGTGTAGAAGGCGAGCGCCTCGTCCTGGTCGTGTACCCACAGTTGCGCGTTGGCGATCCTGATCATGATTGCTCCTGGATGTCGAGGGAACGGGTGCCGGCCAAGCTAGTGGAGCGCCGCGTCCTTGTCTTCTCGAAATGTGCGGTGTTGCGGGCGACCGTGGGCTCGCAGGACGCAGCTCGGGACGAGCGCGCGGTGGGCGGCGGGCGGGAACGCTGCCCGATAGGTCGTCGGCGAGACGCCGTAGGTTCGCGTGAAGCTCGTGGTGAAGGAGCCGACGCTCTGCAGGCCGACGGAGAAGCAGATGTCGGCGACCGAGCGATCGGTGCTCCGCAGCAGCGCGGCGGCGCGCTCCAAGCGCCGGGTCAGCAGGTATGCGTGCGGCGACTCGCCGAAGGCCCGGCGGAACTCGCGGCTGAAGTGCGCGCGCGAGAGGCCCGCCGCGCGGGCCAGATCGTCCACGCCGAGCCGTTCGAAGTAGCGGCTGTCGGCCTCGTCCTTGGCGCGGAGCAGGTGACGGGCTGGAGGGACGAATGCCACCGGCTCAGTATCGCTCAACGAGCGGGCGCACCTCGACCGCACCGCCCATCCGTGCCGCCGGGATCTGCGAGGCGAGCTCGATCGCCGCGTCGAGGTCGTCCGCCTCGAAGAACAGGTAACCGCCGATCGCCTCCTTGACCTCGACGAACGGTCCGTCGGTGCTCAGCGTCTTGCCATCCTGCACCCTCACCGTGGTTGCCGTCTCGGGGGGCTGCA
>DATMQX010000087.1:0-21885 GCA_035567055.1 Solirubrobacteraceae bacterium | reverse complement strand
ACCGATCCGCAGGGATGCGAGTCGTTGGACCGGCAAATCGAGTGAACGGGGGGACCGGGCAAGGATGCTTGGCAAAGGCGAGGACCGCGCACGGCGATTGGCCTCACGAGTGCTGCGACGGCTCGGACCACTGCTCATCCTGCTTGCACTGGTCGCACTGGCGTCGGCCGGGCAGGTGCTGGGCGAAGGTGTCACGAACGCGGGCGATGACCTGCGCGACGGCTGGTATCCCGAACAGTCCTCGCTCACACCCCAGCTGGTCAGCGGCGGCACCTTCGGGCAGCTCTGGTCGGCGACCGTGGAAGGGTCCGTCTACGCACAGCCGCTGCTTTACAACGGCACCCTGCTGGTCGTCACCGAGAACAACAAGGTCTACGGCTTGGATCCCGCCAGCGGATCGGCGAAATGGTCGGCAACGCTCAGCTTCGGAACGCCGTGGAAGCCCGCCGACATCGGCTGCGCCGACCTGACGCCGAATATCGGCGTGACGTCGACGCCCGTGATCGATTCGACGACGAACACCGCCTACATGACGCACAAGACCTACGTGTCGGGCAGTTCGGGACCGGCGCGCTGGTACATGGACGCGATCGACCTCACGAACGGGAGCGAGAAGGCCGGATTCCCGGTTGAACTAGCAGGCAACGCCCAGAACCAGCCGGGCGAGGCGTTCCAGCCCACGACCCAGCTTCAGCGTCCCGGCCTGCTGCTGCTGGGCGGCGTCGTGTACGCGGCCTTCGGCTCCCACTGCGACATCACTCCCTGGAAAGGCTGGATCTTCGGTGTCTCGACCAAAGCCGAAGTGAAGGCGAGGTGGGTCGACGAGACGAGCGCCAACAACGGCGGAGGCATCTGGCAGTCGGGCGCTGGCCTGAGCTCGGACGGCCCCGGCGAGATCCTCCTGACGACCGGCAACGGTGGCGCCCCGACGACCGCCACCCCGGGCACCTCGCCGCCTGCGAGCCTCGGAGAGTCGGCCGTGCGGCTCGCCGTCCAAGCTGACGGCTCGCTCAAGCCAGTCGATTTCTTCGCGCCCTTCAACGCGCCCGAAATGGACACCTTCGACGCCGACTTCGCCTCCGGAGGCCTGACGGTTCTCAACGACCAGTACTTCGGGACCTCCGCCATCCCCCATCTCGCCGTCGCCGTCGGCAAGGAGGGCTACGTGTACCTGCTGAATCGCCAGAGTCTCGGCGGTTTCCGCCAGGGCTCGGGCGGCGCCGACAACGTCGTCGATCGCATCGGCCCATACGGGGGCGTCTGGTCGCGGCCGGCCGTCTGGCCGGGCGACGGCGGTTGGATCTACATCCCGACGGCATACAGCGGCAACGGCTTCCTGCGCGTGTACAGATATGGCATCTCGGGCTCGGGAGCGCCGACGCTGGCGCTACAGGCGACCTCCAGCGATGCGTTCGGCTTCGGGTCGAGCGCTGCCGTCGTGACCTCCGAAGGCGCGGCCTCCGGGTCCGCGCTCGTCTGGATCGTGTGGGCGCCGAACGGTGGCGGAGTCGGCGCCCAGCTGCGCGCCTACGACCCGATCCCCGTCGAAGGCAAGCCCGTTCTCCGGTGGAGCGCCCCGGTGGGGACGTCGTCGAAGTTCGCGGTGCCCGGCGTGGGCGCCGGTCGCATCTACGTCGGAAACCGCGAAGGCAAGGTGATGGCGTTCGGCTCGCCGGTCACTCCCGCGTTGACCGGTTCGGCAACGACCTTCCCGACGACGACGGAGGGCAGCAGCAGCCAGAAGACGCTGACGCTGACCGCGACGACCAACCTGACGGTCAACAAGCTCACGCCGAGCTCCACGCAGTTCACCACGGGCACGACCGCGCCGGCGCTGCCGGCCACCCTGTCGGCAGGCCAGACGATTCAGATCCCGGTCACGTTCAAGCCCACGCAGCCGGGACCGATCGGCGCCACGCTCGCGGTCGAAACCACGGCCGGCACCGTTTCCTTCTCGCTGTCCGGCACCGGCCAGGCTGCGAGCGCCCAGCTGTCGATCAACCCGGTGCTCGTCGCCTTCGGCGGGACGACGGTCGGCGGTGAACTGTCCGGGACGGCGACCTTCAGCAACGTCGGCGCCGCTCCTCTGACGATCAACGCGATCAAGCTGCCTGCCGCCCCGTTCGGGGCGACCGGCGTGCCCACGGTGGGGAGCACGATCGAACCGGGCGCCTCGGTCAACGTCAACGTCACCTTCAAACCGACCGCCGAAGGAACCTTCACCAGCGAAATCGCGATGGAAACGACGGGCGGAAACGGCGCCATAGGGCTGTCCGGCAGCGCCGGCGCGCCGGGAGTCCTGACGATCAAAAGCGAACAGAACGAATTCGGGGAACTCGAAGTCGGCAAGAGCGCGACGAAGTCGTTCACGGTCACGAACACCGGCGGGACGAACGTCTCCGTCACGAAGTCCAAGCCGCCGATCGGGGGAGGCTTCACGGCGACGACAACGCTCTCGGAGGGAACGACGATCAAGCCGGGCGAAACGCTCACGGAGACGGTCGCCTTCGCCCCGACGGCCGCCGGACCCGCGACTGGAGCGTGGCTGATCAACGGAAATGACACCACGGGCCTGCACGAAGTGAAGTTCAGCGGCACCGGCGTGGCGCCACCGCAGAGCTTTGGCAAGACGTCGGTGGGCGGGTCCGTCGACAGCTTTTTGGCCGATCGCAAGCGCGTGAGTCGGTATGCGCTGCCGGCGGCCGGTTCGGTGACGAAGCTGAGCGTCTACCTCGCGCCGACGGGCACCTCGGGTCAGCAGCTGTTGAAGGGCCTGATCTACGCTGACTCGGGCACCGCGCCTGGGGCGCTGGTGGCGGTGTCCGAACCGTTGACGTTCACCGGCACAAGCGCGGCGGGCTGGTATGACCTGGTGTTTGCTTCGCCGGTGAAACTGGCGGCGGGGAACTACTGGATCGGGGTGATCACCGGTGCGACGAGCCATGTTGCCGGGTTCCGTTATGACAACGTCACGGGGGCACGCGACTACAACGCCAACACCTACAGCTCAGGCCCCAGCAACCCGTTCGGCGCTCCGAGCACTGACGCCGAGCAGGCGTCCCTGTACGCGACCTATCTGACCGAACCGTCGTCGGGTGCTCCCGTGAGCACGGGTCTGCCGACGATCACGGGCACGGTGCGCCAAGGCCAGACGCTCACCGAGCACCATGGCAGCTGGACCGGTGAACCGACCGGCTACGCCTACCAGTGGATGCAATGCGACAGCGGCGGCAAGAACTGCGTTTCGATCACCGGCGCGTCGGGCGAAACCTACGTGATCGCCGAAGGCGACGTGGGGCACACGATCGCCGTACAGGAGACGGCGAGCAATGCCAAAGGCGCGAGCGCTCCCGCGAGCTCCCTCCCGACATCGCAGGTGCTGCCGCTCGCGCCGGTGAGCTCCGCACCGCCGACGATCACGGGGACCCCGCAGCAGGGCCAGACCTTGACCGAGCACCATGGGACCTGGACGAACGCGCCGAGCGGCTACACATATCAGTGGCTTGGGTGCGAAGGCCTCGGCACCTCCTGTCTGCCGATCTCCGGCGCCACTGCCCAGACGTACACGCTGAAGAACACCGACGTCGGGCGCACGCTCGAGGTGGAAGAGACGGCGAGCAACGCGGGCGGACCGGGCAACCCGGCCACCTCGGGCCCCACGGAAACGGTGAAAGCGCCGCCGCCGCCGGCGAACATCGCGCTGCCGACGATCACCGGAACGCCGGCGCAGAATCAGGTGCTGACCGCGCACAACGGCTCCTGGTCGAACGAACCCACCTCATTCGCTTATCAGTGGCTGCGATGCGACTCGACCGGAGCGAAATGCCTCGAAATCGCCGAAGCGACCCTGGCGACCTACACGCTCACCTCGACCGACGTCGGCTCGACGATCCGCGTCGCGGTCACCGCGACGAACGGCTCCGGCAAATCGGCGCCGGCGACCTCGAGCGCGACCGCTGCCGTCCAGCAGGCGACGGCGACCTTCGGCAAGACGAATGTGGGAGCTTCCTCGGATAGTTTCCTGGCCGATCGCAAGCGTGTGAACCGTTATGCGCTGCCGGTGGCGGGGTCGGTCACCAAGCTGAGCATCTATCTCGCACCGACGGCGACGGCGGGCCAGCAGCTGTTGAAGGGCTTGATCTACGCCGATTCCAGCGGCGTGCCGGGCGCGCTGCTCGGGGTTTCCGAACAGCTGACGTTCAAGAGCACGAACGCGGCGGGCTGGTTTGACCTGGCGTTCTCCGCGCCGGTGAAACTCGCGGCCGGCAACTACTGGATCGGTGTGATCACGGGCGCATCGAGTTACGTCACGGGTTTCCGCTACGACGCCGTCAGCGGATCGCGCGACTACAACCCCAACACCTACACCTCGGTTCCCGCCAACCCCTTCGGCTCGCCATCAACCGACCCCGAGCAGACCTCGCTGTACGCCACCTACACTCCGGGCTAGGGCCTGCGAGCGGCGATCACCGGTCGTTCACAACTCGATAACACGACTGGGCCTGCCTGCTCGTTAGCTTTGCGCACTGGAGCCGGCGTCGGGGGCGTCGGGTCGAGGAGACCGCCAACCCGCCGACAGCGAAGGAGCCCCAATGCCGCAGACCGGATGCTGGTCCAGCCGCAGCCGCTACCGCCACTATGCTGCGCCGCTGGCCGCAGGCTTGATCGTCGTGCTGAGCTGCGTGGTGAGCGCCGTCGCCGCGGCGGCTCCCGCTCCGTCGGTTCCCACCGGATTCTCGATCACGAAGATCGCTGCTCCTGCGCCGTCGAGCGCCTCGAACTGCGACGACCTCACGTTCCTCGAAGGCCACCTGTTCATGGGCTGTCAGAACAAAACGCTCAGCGTCGGCGGCGGCGGCAACAGCACGCTGATCGAGTACACGACGGCCGGCGCGGTCGTGAACACCTGGTCGATCACGGACAAGATCGACGGCATGGCCGCCGATCCGCTCAACCATCGGGTGATCCTCACCCTGAACGAGGACACCCGCACGCATCTGGCCACCGTCACGCCCTCCGCCGCCAGCGGCCAGCAGGTGACGGCCTACAGCTACTCGCCGGATCCCCGTGGCGCCAGCACGCCGCCTGCGTTGAAGACGGGTGGCGGCACCGACCACGTGAGCGTCGACAGCGCCGGGCACATCTTCATCACCGCATCGCACGCCGGGACCAAAACGGGAACCGCAGTGTTCAAGGTGGTGCTCACACCGCCGAGTAGCTCGAGCGCAACCGGCACCGCCACGCTTAGCCCCACCTTCCTCGACAACGCCACCGCGGCCGACGGCAACACGGGCGGTGGAACCGTTCCCCTCGCCCTGGGTGATGTCGACTCCGCTGCCATCGTCCCCCAGGACAGCCCGCGCTTCGGCGGCAGCTTTGTGATCACCGACCAGACGGCGCTCGAGCTCGTATTCGCCAACAACATCTTCAACGGCAGTGGCCTGACGGTGTTGAAAACGCAGTTCGGGCTCGACGACCTGCTGTGGGTGACCTCCAGCGGCGGGACGCTGTACGTGGTCGACAAAGGCGCCACGTCCAGCCTGCCCGCCGTCTCGGCCTCCGCGCTGTACAGGGTCACCGGCCCGTTCGTGAAGAACACCGTGCTGGCCTCCAACGACGGCGTCGGCGACCAGGTCGTGACCGTGAACCTGGCCAACGGCAACCTGACGCCGTTCGTTCAGCATCTGAACACCACGAAGGGCCTCGTCTACGTCGACGCTTCCGGATCAGTGACGCAGTTGGCGCTGAACGGCGGCACATCGACCGCGGTCGCGACCAAGAGCTCCAGCGGTGGCTCAAGCGACACCGGCCTGATCATCGGGATCATCGCGGGCGCACTGGTCCTCCTGGGCGGCGGCTACTGGCTGGTGCGCCGCAGACCGGCAGCGGGCTAGTACCGAGGCGCCTCAGAGGGTGGGCGTGCCGCTGCTCGCCCACCGGTTCGAGGACGGCGCCGCTCGCGCGAGGGCTCGGCTGCGAGGACATCCCGCGGGAGACACCCACACCGTCACGGGGTAGCTTCCAGTGCCGTCCTCGAAGCTGAAGCGCGCGACCTCCGCCGCCTGGCGGGCGGGACTCCGGCTCCGATCCTGGACGTATACGGCACAGTCGTAGCGGTGGTGATCGAGCTCGTAGAAGCTTCCCAGCCGCACGTCGATGCCCGGTGACAGCGGCCGGATGCCGCGGCGCACCATCGCGAAGCGAGCGGCCATTTTGAAGCGGAACGTCCGGTTGCCGAGATAGCCGACGAGCAGGACCGTGCGCCGCGCCGGGACGCCCTCCTGGAGGCCGGCGTACAACTTCGCCAGGGGACGGTACTCGGGCAGGTGGTAGTCGGGGCGCTCCGCGAGCGAGACAGCTGCCGCCGCCGCTGCTGCCACCGCCACGACGCCGGCCGTGGATGCGACGCTCGGTGCTCGCGTGCGGGCGGGTGCCAGCTCCGAGAGCAGCCGGACGCAAGACCAGGCGAGCATCGTCCACACGAACATCCCGGCCGGCGAGCCCCACCACAGCGTGTACCCGAGCGTTTCCGCGAGCACCCGCTTCGTCGGCGTCGCCTCCGCAACGGCAAACAGGCCGGCGCACAGCGCGAGCGCGATCAGCCCCCCGGCCCACAGCTCGGCGCGACGTCGCAGAACGCCGATCGCGGCGACGCCCACGAGCGCCATCAGGATCAGCACGGTGGAGACGGTAGCGACGGCGCTCGAGGAGGCGCGCACTTCGAACTTCCTGTTCCACGGCGAAGCCGGATTGCGCAGCCACCATGGCGGCACGCCGACCGCTCGCACGACGGCGTGCCATCCGACCCCGGCGCCGAGCTTGGGCGTGCTCGTCGTGGCGGCCTTGACGACGTTCGTGAGGTTTCCCGGTTTCCCCTGTATCTGGTCGATCAGCGGCGGTGTCCAGCAGACCACGCCCACGACGAGCGCCGCGATCGCCCACTGCCACACCGTTCGGCCACCGCGCGGGTGCAGCGCGCGTGTCTCGGAGCCCCGCAGCGACAGGGCCAGGCCGGCAAGCCCGATCGCCATGATTGCGAGGCACGGTGGCACGAAGGCCAGCTGGCACTGCACGACGAAGCTCACGACGAGGACGGCGAGCGGGAGCAGGCGATATTCGCCGCAGGCAAGCGACCAGCACAGGAAGATCAGCAGCGTGAACGGGAACAGGCCGGCGGAGGGGTTCCACATGTCGTGGAGCACCTCGGGGGCGAGCGAGCGGGACATGAGGACAATGGCGACGGCGGCGATGAACATGAGCGCCCGGCCTCCGCGGCGGCGGGCGAGCACGACCACGCCGATGATCGCCCCGGTATTTACGAGTCCCATCGTGAGCGTCATCCAGCCAGGGCTCCCGAGGCGAGCGGGCAGCGCAAGCAGCCAGAAGAGCATCGGCCCGAGGCTGTAGACGGGTTGGTTGATCGCGGCGCTCGCGTCAGAGTGCAGCCCCACGAGCGAGCTATGGGACGTGAGCACGTCATACGCCCTCGTCGCGATGTTCGCCTGATCGCCGGCGGGAAGCCAGCCGTCGATCAGGCCGTGAATCGTCGCAGCGATCACCGGACCCGAGGCGCACACCCCGAGTGCCAGCGCAAGCCACAGGCCGTGGTCGACCCGCTGCCTCGTGGCGAGCGAGAGAACTCCCCGACGTCTCGCGGGTGCGACCGCGGTGATCAAGTCGACTTGGGACGAGGGCCCACGGCGTACAAGGTACTCGCCGGGTCTCCGGCCCGGTGAACTAGCCGCGGCGCATAAACCGACCAACCGCAGCCATCAGCTCGTCCGTCTTCTCCTCGCGAGCGGCGAGGTCGTCGGCTCCGATCACGCAGTGGTGGGTGTGGTCGTCCAGGAGTCCAAGCGCGACCTTGTCGAGCGCGGCCTGGACAGCGGCGATCTGGGTGAGGACGTCGATGCAGTAGCGCTCCTCGTCGACCATGCGCTCGATGCCACGCACCTGACCTTCGATGCGTCGCAGCCGAGTCTGAAGCTGGTCCTTCGTGGCGCTGTATCCACGCGTGGGCGCGGGGGTGGAGGCGGGCGGCATGACGGTCAACGGTAGCACATACCCCTAGGGGGTATGCTACGGTCGCTTGGTGTACTGCCAGGGTCGAGCCACATGAGCGCGTGGGATGTCGTCTGGCACGGGCTGCGGGACTCCTTTCTGATGGCTTGGGAGGTGTGGTGGGCGCTCGTGCTGGGCTTTGCGATCTCGGCTGTTGTGCAGGCCTGGGTCTCGAGGGAGCGCATCGAGAGCGCGCTGTCCGGCTCCGGACCCAGGCCGATTGCGTCGGCCACCGCACTGGGGGCGGCCTCTTCGTCGTGCTCCTACGCGGCGATCGCGATCGCCAAGTCGCTCTTCGAGAAGGGAGCCAGCGCGGCCAGCGCCCTGACCTTCCAATTCGCCTCCACGAACCTCGTATGGGAGCTCGGGCTCGTGCTGTGGGTGCTGATCGGCTGGCAGTTCACCCTCGCCGAGTACCTCGGCGGGATCGTGATGATCGTGCTGATGACGCTCACGCTGAGACTGTTCGTCACCCGCAGGCTCGAGCTCCAGGCGCGGGAGCACGCCCGGGCAGCCGATGCCGGCCATCAGCACCACGCAGCCTCCCGGCAGATGAGCTGGCGGCGGCGGCTGACGAGCTCCGCGGCATGGTCGGACGTTGCGCACAACTTCCGCGGCGACTGGCAGATGGTCTACAAGGAGGTCGCTATCGGCTTCCTGCTGGCCGGGTTCATAGCCCAGCTCGGCAACGGGTTCTTCAACAGCCTCTTCATCACGAGCGCCCCCGCCCCCCTGCCGACGATCGAGAACGTCCTGGTCGGACCGATCATCGCCGTCCTCAGCTTCGTGTGCTCGGTCGGCAACGTGCCCCTCGCCGCCGTCCTGTGGTCCGGCGGGATCAGCTTCGGCGGGGTGCTGGCCTTCCTGTTCGCCGACCTGATCGTGCTGCCGATCATCGCCATCTACCGGAAGTACTACGGCACCGCCTTCGCGACACGGATCGTCGCGCTGATGTTCGTGACCATGGTGCTCGCCGCCCTGATCGTCGACGGAGTCTTCGGCGGGCTGGGGCTCGTCCCGAGCGGTCCGCGGCCGTCACGGACGGACATCTTCGGCACGATCTCGCTCGACTACAAGCTGTTCCTCAACGTGCTTGGACTCGCCGTCTTCGCCTCGATGTTCTGGCTGACACAGCGGCGCGGCGCGACCGACCCGTCATGCGGAATGAAGGTCGACCGTGCGATCGCGCTCAGAACCGAGCTCGACGGGCACAGCTACTACTTCTGCTCGGAGCACTGCCAGCGGGACTTCGAGCTCAGCCGGCCAGCGCCGACCGCAGTACGCCACCCATCTCCGCGATAGCCTCGCGCGGCCCCGGACCGCTGATGAAGACGTGCATGAACCCGTGAACGTAGCCGTCGTGGCGACGCAGCAGGGTGCGCACGCCCGCCGCGCTGAGCTTGCGCGCGTAAGCCTCCCCCTCGTCGCGCAGCGGATCGAAGCCGGCCGTGACGATCAGCGCGGGTGGTGAACCGCTGAGGTCGTCCGCCTGCAGGGGCGAGGCGCGCGGGTCGCGCCGATCGCCGTCAGGGCCGAAGAACTGCAGCTCATACCAATCCATGTTCGCCTTGGTGAGGAGGAAGCCCTCGGCAAAGGTCAGACGCGACTGCGCGACGTTCACGAAATCGGTGGCCGGGTAGATCAGCAGCTGAAACGCCGGAACGGGACCGCCGTCGCCCATTGCCTGCTGGCATGTGACGGCGGCGAGATGTCCTCCCGCGCTATCGCCCGCGACCGCGATCCGCGCCGGATCGGCCCCGTACTCGGCGGCTCGCGCCGAGACGTCGCGGAAGGCGGCGAGCGCGTCGTCGACCGGCGCGGGAAAGGGGTGCTCGGGGGACAGCCGGTAGTCGACGCTCAGCACGCGCGCGCCGGACGTCCTCGCTAGCAGACGGCAGGGCTGATCGTGGGTGTCCAGATCGCCGGCGACCCATCCACCGCCGTGGTAGTAGACGACAAGCGGCGCAGGGCCGGCCGCCTCACCTCCGTCCGGCACGTAGAGGCGCGCGGCGAGCGGGCCATCGGCGCCGGCGACGCTGGTCTCGAGCACGCTTGCGAGCGGGATCTGAGCGCCCGCGACCACTCGCACCGCATGTCGCAGATCCTCGCGCGCCTCGGCCGGCGTGCGACCCGTCAGCGGCCCTCGCGGGTTGCGTTCCTCGAGCTTGAGCAGCACCTGCGTGTCGAGGTCGAGCTCGAGGCCGTCGAGCCTGATCGGCTGTCCGGCGATCCTGCGCTTGACGCTCGGCGCAAGCGCGCCGATCGCACGAGCGCCGGCCATCTCGAAGCGCTGGGCGATCGTGAGGCGTCGCGCGGAGGGCATGAGCTCCCGTCGCCTAGGCGCCGCTGTCGGACGCAGCGACGGCGAAGACGATGTGCCTGCGAGCAAGGGTGAGGTAGGAATGCAGCTCGATCGGCCCGCCTTCGAGTGGCGCCACCGTCACGTCGGTGAGCGTCAGGAACTCGCGCTCAGAAGCGTTCAGGACATCGGAGACGCGACTGCGGTAGCCGTCGCGCGCGAGCGTGAGGATCCCCTCGATCCGGTGGCGCTCGGTCTCGATCCTGATCCGCTCCTTGCGGTGTTCCATGACCGGCTCGCCGTCGGGCTGCGGAACGTCGTCGTCGCTCATCCGCTCATTATCGGTCCTAGCGGCTCACGGCATAGGTCCGGCTGAGGAAGGTTCGACGACCGGTGGGTCCGGCCGCGACCACGTTCACGCGCGCCGTCATCGCCCTGCGGGCGCCGAGCGCCCTGCGCAGGCGCCTGAGCGCGGGCGGGCTGATGCGCAGCCGCACGTGCCCGGTGAGAGCGGGCGGAAGCGCGCGCGCGGCGGCGACGAGGCTCACGGCGCCCCGGTGTCCGCGCGGAGTGAGCGTCGCGGTCACGAGCACCCTGCAGCCGCGCCGGCAGCTGACGGCCAGCGCCAGCGCGCGCCGCGCCAGCACCGCTCCGCTGCGCGGGAGCCTGAGCTGCACGACCGGCGCCACGTCGAGTGGGGGCGGCCAGCTCCCGGGCGCCAGGCAGCCCGCTGGGCTGGGCGAGGAGGGGGTGAAGCGCTGCACGCGGTTGTTGTTCGTGTCCGCCACGTACACGTCGCCGTTGCAACCCACCGCCAGTCCGACGGGCTTGGAGAATTCGCCGAGTCCCGGGCCGCGCTGGCCCCACCTCGCGAGGAAGCGCCCGTTCGCATCGAACCTCTGGACGCGGTTGTTTTCGCCGTCCAGCGCGAACACGCTCCCCGCCCCGTCCACCGCGACGCCGCTCGGTCCCCGAAAGTGTCCCTCGCCGCTGCCCGCCGAGCCCCATTCGCCGAGGACCGCTCCGTCCGGCGCGAGCTTGACGATGCGGTTGTTGTACGTGTCGGCGACGTAAACCTCGCCGGCGGCATCGACGGCAACGGCCTGCGGGTGATCGAACGCGCCCGTCCCGCTGCCCGCCGTGCCGTCTCCAGCACCCGCTCCCCACCTCGCCAGCAGCGAGCCTTCAGGGCTGTAGACGAGTACCCGGTTGTGGCCGGTGTCCGCCACGTAGACGTCTCCCGAGCCCGGGTCGACAGCGACCGATCCCGCCGCGCTGAGCTGCGCTCCGCCGAGGTCCGCCGGACCGCCGAGCTCCGACAGGTACGTCGCATCTCCCCACAGGCGCACGAGCCGTTCGTTGCCCTGGTCGGCGACGTACACGGATCCGCGCGGATCGATCGCGATGCCCGCAGGCGCGTTGAAGGTGGCCCTGAAGCCGCCCGCCAGCGTCCAGCGGCCGGTGTATTCGTTGGGCGCGGCCGTGAAGGTCTCGATCCGATTTCCGGCGGTGTCGGAGATGAGCAGGCGCCCGGCGGGGTCGACGGCGACGCCGCGGGGCCCCGTCAGCTGCGCGGGACCGCGCGCGGAGATGCCGAACGTCAGCAGCAGGTTGCCCGAGGAGTCGAACTCCTGGATGCGGTCGTTGGCGGTGTCCGCGACGAACGTGTCGCCGACGGGATCGCTCGCGAGCGCCCGCGGGAAGCCCAGCTGGCCGGGTTTGGAGCCGAACCCGCCCCACGCGCCCGCGAACGACAGGTCGGGATTGAGCTTGACGACGCGATGGTTGATGTCGTCGGCGACGTATACGTTCGCCCCGGCGTCCAGCGTGATCCCGTACGGGAAGCCGAACTGGCCCGGTCCCGCGCCCTGCGAGCCGGCGGCGGCCTGGAAGGCGCCGTTCGGGTCGAATTTCTCGATCCGATGGTTGTCGTCGTCGGCGACGAGCACCTCGCTCCCGTTCGCTGCCACGCCGCGGGGATACGAGAACTGGCCGGGCCCGCTCCCGCGAGTGCCCCATTCCATCGCTTCACCGCCATCGAGGTTGAAGCGCTCGATCCGATTGTTGCCGCTGTCGGCGACGTACACGTAGCCGCCCGCGACGGCGATGCCGCCGCCCGGTGGGTGGGTGTAGTCGCGCGAGGACCCGAAGCTGAAGCGTCCGAGTTCGGTTCCGTGGCCGCCCCAGGAGGTGAGGAAGCTCCCGTTGGGATCGAACTTCTGGATGCGGTTGTGTTCGGAGTCGACCACGTACACGTTCCCTGCGGCGTCCGTCGCGAGTCCCCCGATCGGACCGAACTGGCCGTGGGCGCCGCCGAAGGAGCCCCACTCGGTCTCGAACGTGCCCGTGGCGCTGAACTTCTGCACGACATAGCTCAGCTGGTCGGCGACGTACACGTTGCCCTGAGCGTCGAGGGCGACTGCCTCGGGAAACCGCAGCACGCCCTCGCCTCGCCGCCCGATGATCTGCGCCGCCGCGTACGGACACGCGTGCGGGCCCGACCCGGGACAGGCATCGCCAAGGGCGCCGGGCACGTCGGTCGCGCTCATCGAGCACGCCAATGCGAGCACGGGCAGGATGGATCGCACGTGCGCTGCGAGGGACCGGCGAGCGCGAGCAACGATCATCGACGCATGAAAACACGCCTCGCCGCGCGGTGGAGCGGTCTCGGTGCTTGCCGCGATCGCTAGACGATGCGCTCGGGCGTGCGTGCGGCGAGCCCGGCGCGGGCGGCCGGTCCCGGCGCGAGGCGCTCCGGGGCGGCCGGACGGTTGATCTCTTCGCGCACGATGTACAGCGGACGGTGCTTTACCTCGTCGTAGATCCGCCCGACGTACTCGCCGATCACGCCGATGGCGATCAGCTGGATGCCGCCGAGCAGCAGGATCGCGATCGTGATCGAGCTGAACCCCGGCAGGTAGGAGTCGGCGATGCGCAGGGCGATCACGACCGGAATCGCGATGAACGCCACTCCGGCCGACAGCAGCCCCGCATATGTCGCCAGCTGCAGGGGCAGGTGCGAGAAGGACGCGATCGCGTCGAGCGAGAAGCGGAGCATCTTTCGCAGCGTGTACTTCGTCTCACCCGCATGGCGGGCATCGCGCTCGTAGGAGACGGCGGTCTGCGTGAAGCCCACCCACACGGTCATGCCTCGCAGGAAGCGCGAGCGCTCGGTCATCGCCAACAGCGCGTTCAGCGCTCGGCGATCGAGCAGGCGGAAGTCACCCGAGTTCGGCTCGAGGTCCACCTGGGCGAGCTTGTCGAAGAGCTTGTAGAACCACGAGGCGGTGGCGAGCTTGAAGGCGGTCTCGCCCTCGCGCTGCCTGCGCACGGCGTACACCACATCCGCGCCCTGGCTCCATTCGGCGATCATGTCGGGGATCAGCTCCGGCGGATCCTGCAGATCCGCGTCGATCATCGCGACGACGTCGCCGATGGCATGCTCCAGGCCGGCCGTCAGCGCCGCCTGGTGGCCGAAGTTTCTCGAGAGGTGGATCACCCGTACGCGCGGGTCCGCCGCGGCCATGCGGTCCAGCAGCTCCGGGGTGCGGTCCGAGCTGCCGTCGTTGACGATCACGAGCTCGAACTCGTAGTCGGCCACCGCCGCGCAGGTACGGGCGACGAACTCCTCGACGAGCTCCTGCTCGTCGTAGACGGGCGCGACGACGCTGAGGAGGGTGGGGGTGCGAAGTGGTATATCCGCCATCGTGCTTGCCTTCCCGAGCGGCTAGCGAAGCTGCCGGGAAGCTCCCATCTTCCTCCAGCGGCTTAAGCCATAGATGAATTTATCGTTCATCCTGTCAGTGATGCCTGTCAACCGCGCGGCGCCGCAGGGCCGAGCCACCAGCCTAGCGAGGCTGAGGCGCGCGCTCGGCAATCCTCTTCTCATCCAGTTCGTGAAGTTCGGGACCGTCGGCGTGTCGAACACGCTGCTGACGTTTCTCGTATACACGCTGCTTTTGAAGGTCTTCGGCGTGTGGTACCTGGCCGCCTCGGCGATCGGCTTCCTCGTGGGGGCCATCAACGGCTTCCTGTGGAATCGGCGCTGGACCTTCAAGGAGCATGTGGGCGACGTGCTCACCCCGGTCCGCTGGGGGATCGTGCAGGGTTGCGGGCTCGGGCTGAACCTGGGGATCCTGTATCTGCTCGTCGACAGCGCCGGCGTCGACAAGCTTCTCAGCCAGGCGTTCGCAACGGGCGTGGTCACCGTGCTCACGTTCCTGGCAAACCGCGCCTGGACGTTTCGGCCCCACGCGCCGGTCGTCGTGGCCGACAACGACGCCTGAGCGCTCGGCGGGCCTCAGCGGAACACCGCCAGCAGCGACAGCCCTCCTGGGATCCGACCCCCGCGAGCGATCAGCCACGCCTCGAGCGCAAGCGGCCGCTCGAGCAGCCAGTTCAGGGGAGCCGGCGGCACCCACAGATCGAGGCTCGACTCCGTCGTCTTCGTGTTGACCCGGTCCAGCAGGCGCAGCAGGATCGCCACTGGCAGCAGCAGCGAGTTGAAGTAGGTCGTGCGGACCTGCTCCCAGCCGGCCTGCTCGGCGACCCGCTGCAGCGAGCGCCGGGTGTAGCGGCGGTGGTGATGGTTGATCTCGTCGTGGCCACTCCACAGCCACTGGTAGGCGGGCACCGTCACGAGCAATGCCCCTCCCGGCTTCACCGTGCGGCGCAGCTCCCGCAGCGCGCCGAGGTCGTCCTCGAGATGCTCGATCACATCGAGGCTGACCGCCACGTCGAAGCTGTCCGCCGGAAAGGGCATCTCGAGGACGGACCCCTCGATCACCTCGCCGACATCGCGTGCCCGGGCCAGGCAGACGCTTGTGTGCGAGAGCTCGATGCCCGTGACGGTGCCGTGGCGGGTGAGCTCGACCATGTTGCGCCCGCTCCCGGCGCCCGCGTCGAGGATCTGCGCTCGTGCCGGTAGCCGCAGCCCGTCGATCACGCGCTCGATCACCGTTCGTCGGCCCCGATACCACCAGTGGCGGTCCTCCGCCTGGTGGGTCTGCAGCTCGTAGTCACGATCCATCCGCGGGCATCCTTTCCTATCTGAGCTCCCTCGCGCGGTGTGCCCCCTCATCCGCGCGGGTGCCGGCGAGCTTCCTCGACGGGTGCCGCGCCCGGGACGCGGCATCCCAACCGCCACTGCACGCCATGCGCGGCGCGGGCCGAAGCCTCAGGCGAGCGCGTCGCGCAGGAAGCTGACGGTGCGCTGCCAGGAGAGCTCGGCGGCCGGCGGGTCGTAGGTCCCGAGCCGGTTCGTGTCGTTGAAGAAGGCGTGACCGTTGCCCTCGTAGAAGTGGAAGGTCACGTCCACGCCAGCTGCCGCGAGCTCCGACTCGAGCTGCCTGGAGGTCTCGAGCGGAATGAATTCGTCGGCCGTCCCGAAATGCCCGAGCACCGGGCCTTTGATCGTGGCGAAGTCGGGCTTGCCGTGTGGCATCACGTAGTAGTAGGTGACGGTGGCCGTGATTCGCGGGCACGTGGCCGCCGCCCAGACCGCCAGGCCGCCGCCGAGGCAGAACCCAACCGATCCGATGCCCGACCCTTCGACGCCCTCCTGGGAGGCGAGATAGTCGGCCGCGCCGCACATGTCCTTCTCGACCTGGTCCATCGAGAGGGCCATCATCTTCTGTTCGGCCTCACTCGGCTGGGTCGTGGTCTCGCCGCGGAAGAGGTCGGGCGCCAGCGCGAAGAGCCCCTCGCCCGCGAAGCGGTCGCAGATGCCGCGGATGTGCTCGTCGAGTCCCCACCACTCCTGCAGCACGATCGTCGCCGGACCCCTACCGGACTCGGGAACGGCCAGATAGCCGGGGGTTGTGCCGGCGCTCGTCGGGAACTCGATGTCGGGCATGTTGGGCTCCTTGGTGTGCTTGGGCTGTGTCGGACGGCGGCGCGCGGCGTGCGACCACGAGCGCCATCGATGCGCCCGCGCGTTGTCGCGTGCTGCTGGAGGATATTCGTGCCGCGGCCGGCCGGCGGCTGAAGCGATCCCGGTCGATCGCATCAGCCGCCGATGACCCGACTGCTACGGCGTCGGCAGCGAGGCCGTGACGCTGTTCACTTCGATCGTGAACGCGCCGTTGCTTGCCCGGTAGTACGGAGCGTCGCGACCGAGGAGCTGGAGCTTCACCGTGTCACCTTTGGCGAATTCGTAGCCGTTGCCATGCAGCTGGAACGTGATCGTTTCCGTCTGGTTGTCCGTCAACCGGTAGACGCCGCGGCTGATCAGCCTCTGTTCGCCGCTCGGCAGCACGTCCCACAGGCGGGACACGAGCTGGCCGGGCAGGTTGGGTGCGTTGGTCGTCTTGACGCTCACCGTTACCTTCGGCAGGCCGACCATCGTGAAGCCGGGGCTCACCATTGTGTAATTCGCCGTGTTCGCCTCGGTTTCGGCTTTCACGGTCTTGCACGCATCGGTGGTCCCGCCGATCGGGTCGAATTCCGCCGCGATCGTCGGATTGCCGCCCGTCGAGGCGATCGTCTGCGCGGGCGTCGAGCCGAAGGTGATCGCATGCGGATGGAGTTTCGACCAGCTTTTCGCCGTGAAAGGACCGCCAGCCGCAGCGCCCTTGGGACAGGTCTGCGTGTACGCCGTCACGCTGCCGTTTGCGGGCGGCGTGCCGGTGTGCTGCAGCTTCGACTGCAGGAAGCCGGCGCCCTCTTCGTTGAACGCGTGGTTGGTGTTTTCCTTATTCGAGCCGCGGCTGTGCCCGAGATCCCCGACCATCAGCGCGACAGAGCCTTTCAACGCACGAACGGCGTTGTATATGCGCAGCGACTGTGACGGCGGGAAGAGATCGTCGGTCCAGCCACTCTCCAGCAGCATCGGCGCCGGCTTGCCTGGCATGCCGTAGCCCTGGTGGTAGGTATAGAGCTGTTTGGCGATCGCTTCGTCTTCGGGCGTAGCCGGCTCGCCGGCGTTCGTCGCGGCGAACCATTTCGAGAGGTCCGCTTCAGGGTCAGCCCCGGACGGCGCGATGTAGCCGCTCGCGTTCCCGAGCGCGAAGAGCCCCGAGACGTAGCTCTGGATCTCGACGCCGAACGGTTCGTAGCTCTGCGCGAAGGGCGCGACTTCGTTATCGAGGAAGCGCCCGTTGGGCGTGAGCGCATCGACGAGGTCAGACCACGGCCAGCGCGGGAACGTCGCGGTGATCGCAAGCGCCTTGCCTTTGGGGCTCGTCCACGCCGCGAATTCGCCTTTGGGGAGCCGGATCTGATTCTTGAGGTAGGCAAGCTCGATGCTCTGGCCGCCGCCGTATGAGATCCCTGTACTCGCCAGCGCTCCGACTTTGGCGATTTTTTCGTCCACCAGCATGCCGAGCAGGGTCTGCGTGTCGCGGGCCTCGTAGCGCTGGTCGGCCAGGCGGATCCAGCCTTCTTTGCAGCCGGCGTCTTCCCGGGATGAGGCGGCGCCGCACGAGTTGCCAAAGCCACGCGCGGAGTAGTTCACCACTGCATAGCCATGCTGGGCGTAGTAGATGTTGTTGTAGTCGAAGGTGACGTTGCCGTCGCCGGCGGCCGAGCTCGACTCGAAGTCGGTCTTGCTGCCGCCCCAGCCGTGGAGCATCACGATCGTCGGGAACGGACCCGCGCCGGTCGGGGGGAGCGTCACGTCGACGTCGAGCGGCACGCCATCGAAGGTGTGCACCCGCTGGGCGAGCGTTTCCGTGGGACAGAAGCGCACGCCGTTCTGCGCTTTGCAGGCGTGTCCAAAAGGCGCCGGTTCCGCCTGTGCGGCGGCGGTGCTCCCCGCTGCGAGCGCGGCGGTTGCGGCCAAGACGGCCCCCGACAGCAGCGTGCGACGAATCCTCATCCTCATCCCCCTGTGCTGGTCCTTTGCCCTCGTCAGCGGGCCCACTACCCGGATCGGTCGGATTAATAAACGCCGGGTGCCGGTGCGGCGTGGCCCGAGCGCTCAGCGCGTGAGCGAGAGGACGTGTGCCTTGGCCGGATCGATGCGCCCGTCGAGAAGGTCGAGATAGGCGCCTTCCAAGGCCTGCGGTCCCTGTTCGTGAAGCACCTCCAGCCAGCTGCCGGTCCACTCCAGGTAGGGACGCCACGCGTCGGCCAGGCGCCGCTCCAAGCCCTCGCGGCCCCAGTCTGCCGAGCGCTTGGTGACGCGATCGGGAGCGAAGAAGAAGATCGGACGCGGGCCCGGCAGCGCAGTGGGTAGCGCCCCCATCTGATCGTGATGCGTCGCGCCCACGACGGCCGAGTGCGCGAGCTCGTCGCCGTAGTGCCCGTGCACCGCATCGCGCACCGACGAGTCACCCGCCATGTCCACGTAGACGGCCCGCTCCACCGGCAGCTCGGAGATCTCCTCGTAGGCGACGACGTGGTCATAGACACCGAGCCGGCGCGCGAAGTCGCCGCTCCGCGCCGACGTGAGCCCCACGACATCGAGGCCATCGCGGCGGCTGAGCAGGAAGGCCAGCGCGCTCGCCGTCTTGCTCGATGCGCTCGACAGCACCACGGTGCCCGCGCCGAAGAGCTCGCAGTCATCGAGGAAGTCGTCGATCAGGAAGGAGGTGAAGAACAGCGGGCGCAGCAGCATCTGCTCGTCCTCGTGCGCCTCGTCGTAGATCGGGTCGGCGTCCGTCCGCGCGTAGCTGTTGTAGGCGGGGGGAAGTCTTGCCCGGTGCGCCGAGGCATCGACGAAGCCCCGGCCGTCCACGCGAGCGGCAGCGACGACGAACTCCGTCGACGGGGGCAGGTATCCGTAGACGCGCGTCCCGACCTCAAGCCCGTCCTGCCGGCTCGCGCTCACCTCGGCGAAGCCCCACACGGGCACCCGACCCCACCCGTCCTCGGCCGGGAAGAAGCTCCAGTAGGACATCGCCTCGCCGAACATCGCGTAGGTGATGTTGTTCGAGGTCAGCCCGAAGGATGCGACCTCGAGCTGCGCCTGTCCGGGCTCGAGCTCCGGTGGCTCGGCCTCGACGAAGCGACAGCGGTGAAGGTCGTCCTTGGCAACCAGGAAATCCACGCGGCTGCAGCTTACGGCAGCGTCGATACGCCATAACAGCGTAGTCTCCGGGCGCCGGGCTCATATCCCGGCGGCGGATACGCGATCATGACGTATGCCAAACGTCGAGGCCGGGGGGCCGCTCGCCGACGGCCGCCTGCTCGATCTGATCGGCGACGTCTTCGGGATGCTCGACCTCGACGAGCTGCGTCACGGCCTGCTGGCGGGACTGCATCGGGTGCTGCCCTCCGACTACGTCTCGCTCAACGACGTCGGGCCGAGCCCCGAGGAGATCGTGGCGATCATGCAGCCCGACGCACCGGAGCTCGTGTCTCGCTGGGCACAGTTCGCACACGAAAACCCGCTCCTGCGCCGCTACCTGCGAACGCTCGACGGCCGGGCCTACCGCTTCTCGGACGTCATCTCGCGCGAGGAGCTTCATGGGCTCGCGCTCTACGACGAGGTGTACGCGCCGCTCGGCGTCGAGTACCAGATGGCATTCAGCCTTCCGGCCAGCGCCGACCGTGTGCTCGCGATCGCGCTCAGCCGCAGGGACCGCGACTACTCGGACGACGAGCGGGACTTCGTCAACCGCGCACGGCCCTTCCTCATCCAGGCGTACCTCAACGCGATCGCGTTCCAGTCGCTGCGCTCGCCCGGGGCCCGGTCGCCGACGCCGCTCGTCGAGCGCCTCGTCGCCGAGGGCCTGACCTCCCGCGAGGCGCAGGTCATGCGACTCGTCGCGCTCGGGAGGTCGAACAGCCACGTCGGGTCGGAGCTGGGTATCAGCGCTCGGACCGTCGGCAAGCACCTCGAGCACGGCTTCCGCAAGCTCCGGGTCGGCGACCGCTCGACCGCGGCACGGCTCGTCTGGCGGCTCGCCGGCGTGGAGGACGGCCCAGCCGGTGCGGCTCAGCCGACGGGCGCGGCCGAGCGGCGCTTGGCGAGCGGCTCCTCGGCATAGCTGCGACCGAGGTCCGCATCGCCCGTCGCGAACGTGGCGATGTCCGCGAGCGTCACGATCCATCCGACGGCGCCCCACATGCTCTCCGACCGCCGAGGCGTGCCGCTCGAGGTGTGACTATGTTTTGGCGATGGACGAGCCGTTCGTCATGAACCTGGCCGACGCGCCGACGCGCAGCCATCCGCGGCGGGCGAGTTGCATCGACTTCGAGGCAGACGACTCGCCGTGGCCCGACCTCGGCGTGAACGTTCAGATCATGCAGCCCGGGCAGCCCAACTGCCGCTATCACTCCGAGCCCGTACAGGAGGACTTCCTCGTGCTGCACGGAGAGTGCATCGTGATCCTCGAAGGCGAGGAGCGGCCACTGCGACAGTGGGACTTCGCGCACTGTCCGGCCGGGGTCGAGCACGTGTTCGTCGGCGCCGGCGATGGGCCCTGCGCCGTGCTCATGATCGGTTCCAGGCGCAAGGACGAGGCGCACTATCCAGTCAACGCCGTGGCGGCGAAGTACGGCGCGTCGGTGACGAGCGCCACCGATGACCCGGCCGTGGCCTACTCCGACTGGCGGCGCGAGCCGTGGCGGCCGATCCGGAGCCCGTGGCCGCTGTAGCGCTGCGGGACCTTCCGCGACCGTGAGGCGCCCGCTCCGCTGCGGGGTCAGCTCGTGGCCAGCAGCGCCACCCCCGCCAGCGCGAGCACGTGCAGGCTCTGGTCGACGCCCAGCCTGACGACCACGCTCGGCGCGCCCTCCACGTGCTTGACGCGACGTACCCAGGAGGCGACGAGCGTCCCATCGTCGATGATCACATGTGGGAGTAGCACCAGCGCGGCCACGCCGATGCCGGTGGCGATCCCGGATTCGCTCGCCACCCAGATGAGCGCCGGCACGAATGCCAGCGTGTACACGAATCCGTGCCACACGAGCGCACGCCGCGCTTCCGGGTTGCTGCCGAGGCCGTGCCGCTTGTTGGTCGCCTGCCAGCCCGTCTGCAGCAGGAAATCGCCGACGAGATGGGACAGGAGGAAGACGCCGAACAGAGCCGGCCACGTCATCCGAGCGTTCCGATCCGTGGAGGTCGATCGATCATCTTGGCCCTCCCTGGTCTAGCCGCAGCCGGTGATCCCGCCGTCGAGGGGTATCACCGCGCCGGTCATGTACGCACCCGCGCGCGAGGCAAGGAAGATCGCGAGGCCGGCGACGTCGTCTGGCCTGCCGATCCGCCCGAGCGGCACATTCTCCTCGACCATCTCGCGCGACTCGGGGCTCTCGAGCAGGAATGCCATCATCTTGCTCTCGAACGGCCCGGGCGCGATCGCGTTCACGGTGATGTGCTCGGAGGCAAGACGCCTGGCGAGATGCCTGGTCAGCATGTGGACGGCGGCCTTGCTCGCGCTGTAGCTGTAGTTCTCGACGGCCGGGACCCGGATGCCGTCGATCGAGCCGATGTTGATCACCCGCGCCGGATCGTCTTCGCTGGCCGCCGCTCTCAACGCCGGGAGCAGCCCGACCGTCAAGTGGAACACGCCCTCGAGGTTGGTGTTGATGACCCGATCCCATCCGGAGGCGGGGAACTCCTCGAGCGGCGCTCCCCA
>DATMQX010000086.1:0-8447 GCA_035567055.1 Solirubrobacteraceae bacterium | reverse complement strand
GGCGATCGCGTCGAGCAGCGCCAGGAACGCCGCCTCGCTGCTCGCAAACTGCCCGTGGAACGCCTCGGTCGAGATGCCGGCGAACTGCGCGATCCGTCGATCCGTGAGCTCCTCGTAGCCCTCGTCGAGCGCCAGGGAGAGGACCGACATGAGCGCACGCCCACGGCTGTCGCCAACGCCGAGGAAGGCCGGAGGTGAGCTGCTGCCGGGTGCTGCCGCGCCCGGAGCGCCGCTCGCATCGAGCCGAACGACGACAGGAGAGCGACAGCATTCGCACCAGTCGAGGACTTCATCGCTCAGCGTGAGGAGCTCCGCCTCGCACCCTTCCTGCAGGCGCAGCGAGATGACGTGCCTGACCCCGGCGACGATCGCCTTCGAGGTGAGCCGCGGGGGCTCGGCGCCGTCCGCCGCCGAGCTGAACGCGACCGACACCAGCCGCTCGAACACGTGGTCGGCGAGCTGCGCGCGCTCACGCACGCCCACACCGACGCCGAGCGACTCCACGAGCACCAGACGCGAGGGCTTGGGCGAGCTTGCGATGTCGTCGAGGAGCGCCTTGCAGCTCGCGTGCAGCCGGTTCGCCCAGCCACGCTCGCTCGCCCACGCATCCAGCATCACTTTCCGTGCGCGTGCCACGACGCTGTCGTGGGTTGCCAGGAAAGCGTCCTGCTTGTTGCAGAAGAGCTCGTAGAAGGCCCTCCGCGAGACGCCGGCGAGCGCGAGCAGCTCGGCGACGCTCGTGGCGGCGTAGCCATGGCGTGCGACGGCCTCGATCATCGCTCCGTAGAGGCGGGCGCGCTGGTTGCGTGCCACTTGATCGCGCTCCATCCCATGCGGTCCATGCGGCAGCCGGCGGTACAGCGGCACCGCGGGGCCTCTGGTCGAGCTCTCGCTCATAATTCGAGAATGTAGACTAGTTCTGATGCTTGCGCAAGACGCGCTCGGCGCAAGTGGACGGCGTTGCGACAGCCCCAGATCTCGGCGCAGGTGGGCGCTCAGGCTGTGAGAGTGAGCCTGCGCGGGCCCGAATGAAAGCCCAGCTCCATCAGCTCGTCGGCAAGCTCTGACGCGATCGCGGGCTCGCCGTCGATGCGCTCGAGAGCGAGTTTCGGGACGCGACTCGCGCGAACAGCCTCCGCGAGCGCCCGCAGGGCCTCTCGCAGCGGGTCGGGCTCGCCGGCGGCGGGGACCGCGGCGAGCGTGACGAGGCCGCGCCCGCCACGCTCGACATACAGGACGGGCTCGTCCTCGACGAGCACCACGTAAGCGCCTGCAACACGCGCGGGGCGTCGCTCCTGGCCCTCGCGCTTGGGCCACGGGAGCGCGCCGCCGTAGGGCTGGGCGGGGTCGGCAGCGGCGAGCACGAGCGTGGCTGCGCCCTCGCCGGCGGTCGACGATGGTCCGGCACGCAGACGCTCAACGGCTCCCGGAAGCGCGAACTGGGCGCCACCCATGCCCTCGACGAAGTAGCCGCGACGGCAGATTCCAAGCGTCTCGAGGCCGGCGAAGGTGTCGTACAGCATCGCGAAGCCGCCCTTGATGCCCTCGGCGAGCACCTGCTCGCGGGTGACGATCCCGTAGCGCTCCAGCAGGAGCTCCGCAAGCGCCCGCCGCCGATCGGTCTCGGGCAGGTCGGAGGCACCCGGCGCACCCTCGCGTCCGCTTCGGAATATCGATCCGGTCAGCGACCAGCGGCCCTGAACCTGCGAGTGCGTGCCGGCCCGTCGCCCGGCGAAGCGCGACCGGGCAGTCGCCGACGACCGGGCCGTCGCCGACGGCCGGCCGACCGTCGCTCGGCCCGAGCGGGAGGTTGCCGGAGACCCGTCTCGGTCCGAGCGTCCGCCGCGGGCGAGCGACAGGTGGGGCGCGCGCAGGGGCGCCCAGGCGTCGTTCGTCGCCTCTCCTGCCCAGACGAGGTCCCACAGAGCCTCGCGGAGCGCCTCGGCGGGCGCGTCGAGCTCGGACAGGAGGTCGGTGAAGAAGCACGGTCCCTCCCGCAGACGAGCCCGCAGGAGCTCGTGCTCCGGCCCCTCCGGCGGCGACGCGCCCGCACGGCCACCGGCCGGCGGCCCGATCATGGGCGCGTCCTCGCGGAAGTACAGCGCCACGCGCCCGGAGCGTCCGAGCGCTCCGGCGCCCACCCACACGACCTCGCCGCTCGCGCAGAGGCTGTCGAGCCAGCTCTGCGAGTAGGCGCCCGTGCGCCTCGCCAGCACGTCACGCTCCCAGATCTCGGCCGGCAGAGCGATGCCCTGCAGCGGGACGAGGATCTCACGCAGCCGGTCGACGCCGGCGCCAGCCCCGGAGTGGCGATCGACGCCCTGCCACGACGGCAGGAAGGCGGCGAGTCGCCGCTGCTCGGCCGGCTCGATCTCCTTTCGCAGCACGGCAAGCGACGCGCGCCGCAGGCGCCGCAGGACCTCCATGTCGCACCACTCGCGGTCGACGCCGCCGGGCCTGAGCTCGCCGCGAACGAGCTCGCCCGCGCGCTCAAGCTCGCGCAGCACGGCGCCGGCATCGGCGCGGTAGCGCGCGCGCAACTCGTCGGTCGTGAACGGGCCGTGCGTGCGGGCGTAGCGCGCTACGAGCTCGCGCAGCGCGTCTGGTACGTCCTGGAGGAAGGCCTCGGGCAGGCCACCTGGGGGCATCGCCCCGAGCGCGTCGCGGTAGAGGCCGGCCTCGTCGGCGGCGACATGGCGGTCCTCGCCGCCGATCCGCAGGCGGATCGCCCGTCGTTCGCGGTGGAGATCGGCGAGCAGCGCCGCGGCGTCGATACCGTCGAGGACACGTTCCGAGATCTCCGAGTCCGTGAGGTCGCCGACGCGGCGCAGCACGTCGTGAAGGCTGTCGCGAGAGGTCGCCCGCGTCAGCTCCGAACGATGCTGCAGGTCGTCTTCCACGCGCGCCAGCGCTCCCGCATCGATCAGCTCGCGCAGCTCCTCCTGCCCGAGCAGCTCGCGCAGCAGGTCGCGGTCCAACGACAGCGCGGCCGCCCGGCGCTCGGCGTTGGGCGTGTCGCCCTCGTACATGTAGGTCGCCACGTAGTCGAACAGCAGCGATGAGGCAAACGGCGACGCGGTGCGCGTCTCGACGTCGACGAGCGATATCTCGCGCCTGTGGAGTGCACGCATGAGCGCTTCGAGCCCCGCCAGGTCGAGCACGTCGCGCAGGCACTCGCGGTAGGTCTCGAGGATGATCGGAAAGTCGGCGTACCGGCGGGCGACCTCGAGCAGGTTCTGCGCCTTAAGCCGCTGCTGCCACAGCGGCGTGCGCCTGCCGGGGTAGGCGCGGGGAATGAGCAGCGCCCGCGAGGCGTTCTCGCGAAAGCGTGCGCCGAACAACGCCGAGCCGGCCAGCTCGGCGATCACCGCCTGTTCGATCTCCTCGGGCTCGAGCAGCACGAGCTCGGCGGCCGAGGGAAGCGAGTCGGCTTCCTCGGCGTCGAGGTCGGGAAGGTGCAGGATGATCCCGTCGTCGGTCCAGATCGCGTCCGACTCCAGGTCGAAGCGCTCGCGCATCCGCGCGCTCAGCGCGAGCCCCCAAGCCGCATGGACGCGCCCGCCGTAGGGCGAGAGCACGCAGAGCCGCCAGTCGCCGATCTCGTCACGGAAGCGCTCGACGACGATCGTGCGCTCGCTCGGGAGCACGCGCGTGGCCTGCTGCTGCTCGCGCAGGTATGCGAGCAGGTTGCGCGCGGCGCGCGCGTCGAGGTCGTAGTCGCGCTCGAGCGTCTCGGCGTCCTGCTCGACCGCCCAGCGGGAGAACGCGCCGATCGCCTCGCCGAGCTCCTTTGGGCGTCCGATCGAGTCGCCCTTCCAGAACGGCACCGCCCCTGGTGCGCCGGGCGCGGGGGTGACGATCACACGGTCGCGGCCGATCTCCTCGATCCGCCACGTCGAGGCGCCGAGCAGGAAGGCCTGCCCGGGCCGCGCCTCGTAGACCATCTCCTCGTCCAGCTCGCCCACGCGGCGCCCGTCGGGAAGGGTGACGGTGTAGAGGCCCCGGTCGGGGATCGTGCCGGCGTTGGCGATCGCGAGCTGGCGCGATCCCTTGCGCGGTCTGATCGTCCCCTCCACGCGGTCCCAGACGATCCGCGCGCGCAGCTCGCCGAACTCCTTGGACGGGTAGCGCCCGTCGAGCATGTCGAGAACGTTCTCGAGCAGCTCTCTGGAGAGCTCGGAGTACGAGTAGGTGCGCGTGATGAGCTCGTGGAGCTCGTCGACCGAGACGCTGCCCTGGGTGGCCGTCTCGGCCGAGACGGCGATCGCCACGATCTGCTGGGCGAGCACGTCGAGCGCGTTGCGAGGGACGACCGTCGGCTCGATCAGCCCTTCGTGCATGCGGCGTGCGACGACGGCGCACTCGAGCAGGTCGCCGCGGAACTTCGGGAAGATCCGCCCGACGCTCACGTCGCCGACGCCGTGACCGGCCCTCCCGATCCGCTGCAGGCCGCGCGCGACCGACTTGGGGGACTCGATCTGCAGCACGAGGTCCACGGCGCCCATGTCGATCCCCAGCTCGAGCGAGCTTGTGGCGACGAGACAGGGCAGCTCGCCCGCCTTCAGCAGCTCCTCGACCTTGGTGCGCTCCTCGCGGGCGAGCGACCCGTGATGCGCGCGGGCGATCTCGCGCGGCGACGGCGCCGCGGCGTCGGTGCCGTGTTCCTGGGCCGAGGCGAGCTCGTTCAGGCGCAGCGCCACGCGCTCGGCCGCGCGGCGGTTGTTGACGAAGATGATCGTCGAGTTGTGCTCGCGCACGAGGCCGAGCAGCTCCGGGTAGATCGCGGGCCAGATCGATCCACGCGTGGCCTCCCCGCCGGCCAGCGGCTCCAGCGGGTCGCTGTCGGTCCCCAGCGACGGGCCCGCCGGAGTCGTCGGTTCAGACATCGACTCGACGGGCACCTCGATCCGCAGGTCGAGTTGCTTGCGGGCGCCGGCGTCGACGATCGTGACCTTCCGCTTCGCGCCGACGAGAAAGCGTCCGATCTCCTCGAGCGGGTTCTGGGTGGCGCTCAGGCCGATCCGCTGTATCTCGTGCGCGTCGGCGGCTCCACCGGCCTGCGCGAGTGCCTGCAGACGCTCGAGGGACAGGGCCAGATGCGCCCCGCGCTTTGAGTGTGCGACTGCGTGGATCTCATCGACGATCACAGCCTCGACCCCGCTCAACGTCTCTCGCGCTCGCGATGTAAGCATCAGGTAGAGCGACTCGGGTGTCGTGACGAGGATGTCGGGCGGGTTGCGGAGCATGGCGGCCCGGTCGCGCTGCGGCGTGTCGCCGGTCCGGATGCCAACGCTCACCTGATCGGCGCCGATCCCCCGAAGAGGAGCGCGGAGGTTGCGCTCGATGTCGTACGCGAGCGCCTTCAGCGGGCTCACGTAGACGACGCGTGTTCCCCCGCCGCTGGTCGGCGAGCGGTCGGCGACGGCCCGGTCGTCGGCGACGGCCCGGTCGTCGGCGACGGCCCGATCGTCGGTCGCGTCGCCCGTGCCCGTGAGCCGGTCCAGAGCCCAGAGGAACGCCGCGAGCGTCTTGCCTGAGCCGGTCGGTGCGGAGACGAGCACGTGCTCGCCGCGGGCGATCGCCGGCCATGCCTGGACCTGCGCGGGCGTGGGTGCGGCGAAGGCCTGCTCGAACCAACGCCTAGTCCGGGGAGTGAAGCTGGACAGAGGCACGCATGCGAGGGTAGCGCCCGAGGTAGGCCTTCACAGACACCGCGGCCCGTGAGGGGCTGCGGCGTCCGCGGAGACCTCGCCTCGGGGACTTTGAGGCCTCGGCCTCGCGCCGAACCTAGCTTCAGCCCGGCGCGCGTTCCAGCGGCGTTCCTGACTCTGAGCGGCGTGGGGCACGGACGTGCCTCGCCGCGGCGCCGGCAGCCATGCGAGCGTGTGGTCTACTCGCAAATACACTGGTGGTCGATGAGTCAGCGAGCGCAGATTTGACCAGGGCAGCGTCTTCCAGCGCCGAGCTCGACGTGTCGCAGGGCGTGGGCCTGTCCGTGGGCGTGCTCCCCTCGCAGCGATTGCGCGAGGCCGTCACGGACGAATGGATCGTCGCCGGCGCGTGGCGGATACCCCCGGAGTCGGTGCAGCCGGCGAGCGTCGACCTGCGACTTGGCGACGAAGCTTGGGCGCTGCGCTGCAGCTTCCTCCCCGACAGCAGCTCGACGGTCGAGGAGAAGGCCGAGGATCTGGCCTTCGAAAGGATCGACCTCCGCGACGGCGCGACGCTCGAGCGTGACCGCCCCTATCTGATTCCGCTGATCGAGGAGCTTCGGCTGCCGAGCGAGATCCGCGCGAGGGCCAACCCCAAGAGCTCGACGGGCCGGCTCGACGTGTTCACGCGCGTGCTCACCGACCGCAACCATCGCTTCGATGAAATCTCGGCCGGCTATCGGGGCAGGCTGTACCTCGAGGTCGTGCCGCGCACGTTCGCGATTCGGGTGAGGACCGGCCTCGCGCTCAATCAGGTGCGGTTGATCTGCGGAGATGGCCGCCTGAGCGACCGCGAGCTCGTGGCTCTTCATCAGGAGATCCCGCTCCTGTACCGCGAGTCACTCCCGCTCAGCGCAGCGGCGCTCTCGCTCGGCGACGGTCTTTTCCTCAGCCTCGACGTGTCCGGTTCCGCCGAGAGCATCGTCGGCTACCGGGCGAAGAAGAACAGCCTGCCGATCGATCTGACGCGGGTGGGCGCCCTCAGCTGGCAGGACTACTGGGAACCCGTCCACCCGGAGCGCGGCCGGCGCATCGTGCTCGAGCCCGAGGTCTTCTACCTGCTCCTGTCGGCGGAGGGCGTGAGCATCCCGCCGTCGTACGCCGCCGAGATGCTCGCGTACGACCCGACGGCGGGAGAGCTACGGACTCACTACGCCGGCTTCTTCGATCCGGGCTTCGGCTACTCGCGCACGGGCGAGACCCACGGCAGCCGCGCGGCACTCGAGGTGAGGGCGCGCGACGTGTCGTTCATGGTCGAGCATGGGCAGCCCGTCAGCAAGCTGGCCTTCGAGCGGATGGTGGAGGAGCCCGACGTCCTCTACGGAGAGGACGTCGGGTCCAACTACCAGGGCCAGCAGACGATGCTGAGCAAGCATTTTCTGAGCCGAACGGCGGGTTAGCTCGCTCGGCATAAGCGGGGCCCCCGGTGGGTTGCGAGTTGCGTGGACGCTCGCGAACATGGCTCGCTCCGGCGCCTCAGGCCCGCAGACAGACGGGTGCAGCCGGGCCGCGTTTTCATCCCTCAGAACCCCATATGTCGTTTGAGAACGCGGCTGTTTACAATGCGTCCAGTCTCTGTATGATCGGTTCGGCAGTCGAGGGGTGGCTGCGGACGGAGCGTCTCTCAGAGGGGCGAGTCTCCACGACGGACGGGGATCGAGTGGACATGCCCAAACGCGCCTCAAAACCTTCCAAACGCTCGCGCGCGGCCGCCGAGCCCGCTTGGTCGATACCCAGCCTGCGGGAGCCGCGCTACTCGCAGTCGCTCGAGCGCGGCCTTGCGATCCTCAGCTGTTTCACGCCGAAGCGCCCGGTGCTCGGCATCGCCGACATCGCCGACGAGCTGGGGATGAGCCGCTCGACGACCCACCGCTACGTGATCACGCTCGTGGCCCTCGGCTACCTGGAGCAGGGCGCCTCGCGCAAGTACCGGCTGGGCCTGCGTGTGACCAATCTCGGGATGTCGGCGCTCAACTCGACCGGGCTGCGCGAGCACGCGCACCCCTACCTGGAAGAGCTCCGCCAGCGGACGTCATATTCGTCGAGCCTCGCCGTGCTCGACGGGGCGGAGATCGTCTATATCGACCGCGCGCGGAGCTTCCGTCGCGGGCAGGGCAGCATCGACCTGGACCTGCACCCTGGCTCGCGCCTTCCCGCCTACTCGACCGCGATGGGCAAGATCCTGCTCGCGTACCTCCCCGAGGAGGAGCAACGGGAGCTGTTGGGGTCGATGAAGCTGAGCAAACGCGGCCCGAACACGATCACGAGCAAGAAGGCGCTGCGCGAGGAGCTCGACGAGGTTCGCGATGAGGGTTTCGCCGTCAACGACGAAGAGCTCGCGCCCGGCCTCTACTCGATCGCCGCTCCCGTTCGCAACGAGGCTCGTGAGGTCGTCGCCGCGATCAACGTGGCGGCCGCCAGCTCGATGATCTCCTTGGAGGAGATGGTCGACGCGCTGACCCCGCACCTCCTGTCGACGGCCGATCGCATCTCGGCGCGGCTGGGCTACCGCCGCGCGGACGAGCAGCTCTGAGCCAAGCGCGTAGCGACGGCCGGCGAGCGCGTCGCGTACTCTTGCGGCCCGTATGACCCCCCTCGCAAAGCCCGCGGTTCGCCTGTCTGCTGCTCTAGCGCTCACCGTGGGCGTGTCGGCCTGCGGCAGCACGGTGTCGACCGCAAAGTTCTCGGGGGAACAGCGCGAAGTCGCCCAGACGATCTCGAACCTTCAGTCCGACG
>DATMQX010000085.1:0-4285 GCA_035567055.1 Solirubrobacteraceae bacterium | reverse complement strand
GTTCTCGAGGCCTTCGAGCTTCTAGGCCCACGCAACCTGCGCTCGCGCCGGTTGACATAACATGCATTATCAAGCACAGCATCACGCTCGGTCAGGCACGCTCCCACCGGCTCGGCAGTAGCGCCGAGGCCCGGTCGTAGCCTTCCGCTTCACGGCGGGCGGTGCGCTGAAGGCCCCAGGGATGCACGACCCACCCGAAGGCGAAAATGATCGGGCTGCCGATCAGCATGTAGTAGCCACCGGCGTTGCCAGCGGCGACCATGATCGGAGCCGCCAGCAGCCCACCGACGCCCGCGAGCACATAGGTGACGCCGAACCACCACCGCACGAACGTCAACACACCCCCGGCCGTCACCAGGAATCGCCTCATGGGTCAATTATCGGCCAGCCGCCGGCAGGGCTGCCTACCACGACCCCGACCGCTCGCCCAAAGAGAACAACCGGCGCAGCGCCCGCCGCCTGAAAGCGCTCCGTGACGCCGGCATCGCGCTCGAGCACGAGCTAGAGCCCGACGCATCTCCAAGAGTCCCAGGTGTCGCACCGCGACTTGTCGAGTGCCCGCGCTCCTTAACCGGCGCTTACAACCTTCTAATCGCGTGCAAATGATCCTGTTCTTAGCTTGTGGGCATGCAACCGACCGGACCTCACGTCTGTCCACGATGCGGTGAGCGGGTGAGCGCCTTCGCGGCGGGCTGCGCGCTTTGCGGCGCAGATCTGGATCCGCGGCGCGGTCAACGGCCACCAACGCCCGCAGCACGTCTTCGACAGCGACTCCGAGCTCTGGCCGGGCGACGGCGCCGCAAGGCCCCGCTCATCCGTCGCTAAACGCCGTCCTCCTGGACCGCTTCCTGAGGAGCTGTGCGAAGCCAAGCATCACGTAACGGCTGGCGGTAGAAGGCGAACAGCGGGACAGCGACCAAAAGCAACACCATCTCATCGAACGGTCCCGGCACCGGTAGCAGCGCCAGTCCACCGGCCCAGCGCAGAGGTCGCGGGATGCGCCGGTCGCCAACGACGAGCCTGGTCGCCCTGATCGTCCGCGTCGTCAACCTGATCACGGCTCGCACGGACCGAGTCTAAGGCTGATATGGCGGGGCTTCTCCCCAGCCCCAGTGCGGCATCGGCGCCTCCCGTGGCGGGTCGGCGTCGGGTTGGGAGTTGTGCACCGCCAGGCGCGTGCCCCACTCGATGTAGGCCACGAACGCGGACCGGAACTCGGGATCGGCCGGCAATCCGGCGTCGTCGGCAGCGAGACCGATCAGCTGGACCCAGCGCGCTCGCTGACGCTCGCTAAGCGCCAGTCCCATGTGCTTGGCGACCATGTGGGCGTACCCGCCGTGCTGCTCGCTGTACTGCCGGGGGCCGCCGAAGACCTCCGCCAGCCACAGCGCGACGTGATGCGGATGCTCGGCGGGCATCCCGGCGAACAGCGGGCCGAGAATCTCATCGTCTTTGACATGAGTGCGGTAGAAAACCTCGGTGAGGCGCTCGAACGCCTCGCTGCCTCCCGCCCACTCATAGACACTCGGAACAGACGCCACGCAGGCTCCAATCAAGCACCTGACAGACCGATGAGCCGATCCTAGCCGCGGCCGCGCACCTTCATGCGTTATGACAACAAGCCTCGGCCCTGCTTCGCGCTACTCGCGCGGGCGAAGCGCCTCGAGGAAGCGGGTCACCGAGGCGCCGACCTCCGCCCGCGTCCTACCTCCGTCGTCGGCCCGCGCGATCAGCATCGCGCCCTCGTCTATCGCCCCCAGCAGCAGATGCGAAAGCGCCTGCACCGGCTGCTCCTCTATCAGGCCGGCGTCCATCGCCGCCTGGACCGTCGCCTGAACGAGCCCGAAGCCGTATCGCAGCCCGATCTCCCGCCACTGCTCCCAGCCGAGCACCGATGGGGCGTCGACCAGGGCAATGCGCTGGACGGCGGGGTCCTCGCATGCGTCCAGGAACGCCTGAGCGCCCGCATGCAACGCCTGCAGCGGGTTCGCCGCGGAGGAGATCGCCGATGCCGCAATCCGCTCCACCAGCTGGCGCTCGACGTCCTCATACACAGCCTCGAATAGCTGCCGCTTGCCTGTGAAGTGGTGGTACAGGGCGCCTCGCGTGAGCCCGGCTGCGCGCACGATCTCCTCTGTGCCGACCGCCGCGAACCCACGTTCGGCGAACAGCTCTCGCGCCGTGGCGAGGAGTGCCGCGCGTGTCGCCTCTGACTGAGCGGCCTTGAGCGTTTGCGCGGGACGCCCCTGTGCGCCCTCCGATTTGACATTCATACTGTCTGTATGCTAAACACATACCGTCTGTATGTGTAACTGCGCCAGCACACTTGCAAGCTGAAGAAGGAGATCGCCATGAACGAGGTACGCCTGCCACAGGGGACCATCCGGTATCGCGAATTCGGGGCAGGCGAGCCCATCGTGCTCGTGCACGGCCTGCTCACCAACGGGGAGCTGTGGCGGGATGTCGCCCCCAGACTCGCCGCCGACTACCGCGTCATCGTGCCGGATTGGCCGCTCGGCTCCCAGCAGCAACCACTCGAGCCGGGCGCCGACCTCTCGCCACTCGGGCTGGCGCGCCTCATCGCCGACTTCCTCTCTGCCCTGGAGCTCGAGAGCGTCACGCTCGTGGGCAACGACACCGGCGGCGCCCTCTGCCAGCTCGTCGCGGTCAACCACCCGGAGCGGCTCGCGAGGCTGGTGCTCACGCCCTGTGACGCGTATGAGAACTTCCTGCCGCCGGCGTTCCGCCCTCTGCAGGTGCTCGCGCACGTCCCGGGCTCGGTGTTCGCGCTCGCGCAGTCGCTGCGACTGCCAGCAGCACGGCGGATGCCGCTCGCCTACGGCTGGATCATGAAGCGACCCGACGACGCGCTGACCGCCGCGTGGCTCCAGCCGGCACGGACCAGCAGGGCCATCCGGCGGGAGATCGCCGCGCTCCTCAAGGGCATCTCCCCGCGTTACACGCTCGAGGCGGCCGAGCGCTTCGCCAGGTTCACTAAGCCGGTCCTGATCGCCTGGGCCCCGGAGGACCGCTTCTTCAAGCTGCGCTACGCAGAGCGCCTTGCCGCCGCGTTCCCGAACGGACGACTAGAGCTGATCGAGGACAGCTATACGTTCGTGCCGCTCGACCAGCCCGAGCGCACCGCCGAGCTGATTGGGTCCTTCGCACGCGAGCCGTCGCCTCACCCAGAGGAGAACGTCTCGGCCTGATCAACGGAGGCGAGCGAGTCCGAGGGCTCTCGGCTACGGCCAGCCTGCCGCTGGCGCGGACGCTCGAGCGGTCAGAACCCGTCCCGTTCGCGACCCGTCGGCCACGCTCTGCGGACCGTTCCACTCGCGCGCCACCATGAACAGGGTCGTTCCATCCGGGCCACCCAGCATGCACGCGAAGCAGCCGCGGTCGAGCTCGATCCTCTGCAGGACGTCGCCTCCCTCGCGAACGCGCACGCAACGCCTGTTCGGGACGTCCGCGTACCAGACGGCGTTTTCGGCGTCGATACATATTCCGTCGGGCACGCCGTCGGCGAGATCGGCCCACACCCTTCGGTTGGACAGGCTGCCGTCAGCGTCGATGTCGAACGCCGTGAGCCTCTTCGCGTAGGACTCGGCGAGGATCAGCGTCGACTCGTCGGCCGTCACGACCATGCCGTTCGGGAACGCGACGTCGTCGGCCACCTGCCGAGCCGTGCCGTCGGGTGTCACCAGCGCGACGGTCCCCGGTGCGCCTTTGCCGGACGCGAAGTCGAAGCCGATGTTGTTGACATAGATGTGGCCGCTTCCGTCGACGACGATCTCGTTCCAGGGAAGGCTGGAGAGGCCAGCAAGGTCGGCATGAGTCACGAGCGAGCCGTCGGTCTCCCTCCGAAGCAGCCGCCGCTCGCTCGCCGAGACGATCAGAAGCCGCCCGTCCGCCAGCCAGTCGATCGAGAACGGGAATGACGGAACGTGGAGGATCGACTCGCTCTTGCCGCTGAGATCGACTGCTATGAGCTCTTGCGCACCCCAGTCGGCGAACCACAGGCGATTCTCATGCCAGCGCGGCGACTCACCGAACATGATGCCCTCCATCAGGGTCCATGCTGAGCCTGGCAAACGCTCCTTCGTGGACATCTTTCCTCCTCGCGTCGGTTGGTTGGGGTAGACCAGGCGCACCGTGAAGGCGGCCGCTACGCCACCGGCGAATAGCGCAGCGAGCCCGGGGTCGTCAGCGTCTCCCCAGTCTCCAGGAGCGTCTTCAGCCCGGAGAGGATCATCGGCCAGCCGCCGTAGAGTTCGTCGTTGGCGCC
>DATMQX010000084.1:0-46832 GCA_035567055.1 Solirubrobacteraceae bacterium | reverse complement strand
CAGCGGCCGGGCGCCCGTCACGACCGGTCGTCGGGACATCTCCGTCTGTGGGTGCTGGGAGGCCATGCCCGTGTCCGTTCGCTCCCCGCGAAGTTGACGTCAGGCTAGGGTCCGCCGGGTGGGCTGTCATCACCCAAAGGGGGTGAACCAAGCCACTTCGCCGGGTGGTGCGGGCTTGCTCGTCAGAGGCAGGCCCACGCCCTTGCGGTCCGGGACCGCTCGCTGAAGTATGGGTGGCCCACGAAGCGAGCTGGGTTGACCACATGCGCACGGCCGAACAACAAGCCAATGGCACGATTGCGCGGCCCGAGCGTTCGGGCGCGTCCTGCGCGGCTGCCGTGCTCGACCCTGCGCTCGCACGCCCGCGCGCCGTCCCCGGCTTCGTCCCGCGCCGGCGCCTGGTGCGACAGCTGATAGCGAGCCGCCGGGCGCCGCTCGTGCTGCTCGCCGCGCCAACGGGCTACGGGAAGACGTGTCTGCTCTCGGAGTGGTCGGACGTCGATGAGCGGCCGTTCGCCTGGGTGACGCTGGAGGCAGCAGACAATGAGGTGGAGCAGATGAGCGCGAAGATCGGACGGGCGCTCGAGCGGATCGGCATGGTGGGCGCCCAGGCCAACGGTCGGGTCTCCCAACGCCGCTCTCAATTCGAGGGCGCCGGACTGCCGCCGTTCATGCGGTTGCTCGCCCAACGGGGCCCGCTCGTGCTCGTCCTCGATGATTTCGAGGTCCTCGACTCTTCGAGCTCCCTGGAGACGATCCGTGTCCTCGCCGACCAGCTGCCGCACGGATCGCAGTTGGCGCTCGGTTCCCGCATCCACCCCGCTCTGCGCCTCGGCCGTCTCCGTGCTCATCACAGCCTCGTGGAGCTACACGCCTCGGATCTCAGAATGGACCAGTCGGAAGCCGCCATGCTGCTCGGAGCTGCGGGGCTCTGTCTGGACCCCGAGCACGTCGCAACGCTCGTCCGGAGAACCGAGGGTTGGCCGGCCGCGCTCTATCTCTCCGCTATCTCGCTGGGCGACGAGTTGGACGCCGCCGCACAGGTTGAGGACTTCGTCGGCGACGACGCCGTCATGTCCGACTACCTTCGCGAGGAGCTGATCGGCGGGATCTCAGACGACGCGAGGGGCTTCCTGAGGCGCACGTCGATCCTCGATCGGCTGTCGAGCTCGCTATGCGACGCGGTACTCGGGCGATCGGACTCGGCCGCGGTGCTCCAGGATCTGGCTCGCAGGCACCTGCTGCTCGAGCCCTGGGAGCGGACCGAGGAGTCCTATCGCTGCCATGGACTTCTCAGGGAGATGATGCTCCGTGAACTGCGTCTGCTGGACGGGGAGGAGGCCCGCGAGCTACATCGGCGGGCCAGCCTCTGGCACTCCGCGGGCGGCGAGCCGGACCAGGCCGTCGAGCACGCCGTCGCGGCGGATGACGTCGGACGGGTGGGAGAGCTGCTGTGGGCCAACATTCCGCGCTATCTGGATCGCGCGCGCGAGGCGCTCGTCTCGGGTTGGCTGGCAAGGTTCACCGAAGAGCAGATCGCAGGCGACGCCCCGCTGTCCCTGTTCCTCGCCCATCGCCATCTCAACCTGGGCGATCTCGCACACGCCGAGTACTGGGCGAGCGCGGCGACCGACCAGCTCGAACGCCCACAGCGCCAGGCTGACATACCAGGGCTGCGCGCAGGGATGATCCTGATCCGCGCCGTCGTGGCGCGCGAGGGGATCACGCGCATGGGAGAAGACGCCACGCGGGCGTTCGAGCTCGAGTCCGAGCACAGCCACTGGCGTGCGGTCTGCCGGCTCTACCAAGGGATCGCCTCGCACCTCGCCGGCGACCTCGGCCGCGCATGTGAGCTCCTCGATGATGGCGTGCACCGGAGCGCCCACATGCCGAGCGTCGAGTCCCTGTGCCATGCCCAGCTGGCGATCGTCTCGCTCTGCGATGACGACTGGGAGCTCGCCGAGGAACGGTCGGAGCTCGCACGGACACTGATCGATCGCAACGACCTTGAGGACAGTCCGTGCGCCGCACTCGTATTCGCGGTCGCGGCGCTGGTGCGCGCACAGCTGGGGCACGCCGACGAGTCGAAGGAGCTCGTGCGCCGAGCGCTTCTGCTGCTGCGGACATCCGACCACTACGCGCCGTGGTACGGGGAGGAGACCCGCATCATGTTGGCGCGAGCCGTCACGCGTCTGACCGACATGCGCAGGGCGAGGACGCTGCTTGCCGAGGCATCACGCGCCGCGCGACGTGTGCCCGACGCGCCGGTCTTGACCGCATGGCTGGACGAGGCGCTCGGCGAGCTCGACTCCGGGGCCGCAGCTGCGCTCGAGGGTTCCTCGCTGCTGACGCTCGCCGAGCTTCGCATACTGCGGTTCCTACCCACGCACCTCTCCTTCCGAGAGATCGGTGAGCGGCTGCACGTCTCCACCAACACCGTCAAGAGCCAGGCGCACGCCGTCTATCGCAAGCTCGACGCCTCCTCCCGCTCCGAGGCAGTCGCCCACGCCGCACGGGTGGGGCTGATCTGGAGCGCCACCTCTACCGAGGTGTAGGGCCCGCCGACGTTCCCAGATCACGCGACGGTCGCTCGGCACGGTCGAGGAGGCCGCGCGGACGATCTCGAGGGACTCGTGTGCGATGGAGCGGGGGCAGCAGACCCGCGAGCGCACCCAACCTAAAGACGATGTGCAGCGGCGTCCACCTGGACGGTGGTGGACGTTACACTTCGCCTGAGCCGATCGCCGCGCAACTCGACGCATCTCACGGACGCGAAGTTCGAAGAGGGGAGTGATGTAGGTGAGACGGCCAAGCCCCGCGCGTGAGGCAGTGGCGGCCGGCAATAGCCCCGCATACGCCCGACCGGCGCAACCGCCGACAGCAGTCCTCGAGCAACCCTCCAGTGGCTGGCGAGGTCGCCTGCCGAGTTGGCCAGGGGCAACCGCGCGGTCGCGCCCGGCGGCTGCGTGGACGAGACGCACACGGGGGCTCGATTCAGGGATCGGCGGTGTACGAGCACTCGTCGGCGTCGCCATCGCGGTGGCGGGCTACAGCGCGTTTGCGTATCCCCGTTCCTCGCCCGGCGGCGAATCGGCATTGATCGTCGGGACCGCTACGGTCGCCGCGCTCGTGACAGTGGGCCTGCACATGCAGGCGAGCGAGGTTCGCGCCCGCATGGGGCGGCTGCTGGTCTATGCCGGGGTGATCTTCAGCCTGGTCGTCATGCTCGGCTCGAGCAACACTCTGGCTTTCAGCGTCGGATGGCTCGGCGCCGGGTTGATAGCGCCCCTGTTCGCCTACCTGTTCATGGCGTATCCCTCGGGAAGGCTGCACTCCGCTAACGAGCGCCGGTTGCTCGTCGGCGCGGGCCTGCCCATCGTGGTCTGCTGGACGATCGTGGTCCTCACCTACCGCCAGTCCCCGTTTGCGACGCCACTGCTTCGCTGTGCGCCGCACTGTCCGTCGAACGCGCTGTTCATCGGCTCCCTAACAGGCACGGATGCCTTGCTCTGGCACATCATCCGCGTCTCATGGCTCGCGCTCGCGTCGGGCACGGTCGTCCTCCTTTCGACGCGCGTGCGGACCGCGAGTGCTCCGGTTGGATTGAGCGTTGGCCCGGTGCTGCTGCTGAGCGTCGTCTACACGCTCGCCATAACCGGTGCGCTACTGGTCGGAAGCGAGATGGGATCGCTGGCCGTGAGCTTCAGGTCTGCCTCGCTGGCGGTCGCCCCGGCGCTGCCCCTGGTGATGCTGCTTGGCCTGACCAGAGAGAGCCTCTTCATGGGCAGCGCACTGTCGGCGCTCGTCACACGCCTCGGGGAGGAACCCACTCCAGACCTCGAGGCGCTCATGGCCGAGACCCTCCACGACCCGTCGCTGCGGATCCTCTACCGGCGGCCGGCGCACGACACCTACGTCGACTCCTCCGGAGCGCTGGCCGCCAAACCCGTCGCAGGCGTCGGGCTAGGCGTCACATCGATCGAACGCGACGGCATGGCCGTGGCTGCCGTCGTTCATGACGTCGAACTGTCCGATCAGAAACGCTTCATCGAGGCGGCGGGTGCCGCGGGAGTGATCTGGTTTCGCAATGCCCAGCTGGCGGCCGACCTGAAGGCGTCGGTCGCCGACCTGGCGGCTTCGCGGGCCCGGATCGTGGAGACGGCCGACGCCGAGCGCCAGCGTATCGAGCACAGCTTGCACGACGGCGCCCAGCAGCACCTCGTCGGAATGCGGTTACGGCTCGAGCTTGCGGCCGATCTGATCGGGAGCTATTCCGAGCGCGGCGCGCGCATGCTCGCCGAGATCGGGACGCAGATGGACGAGGCGCTCGAGGAGGTGCGCAACCTGGCGAAGGGCGTGTATCCACCGCTGCTGCCGGAGCATGGGCTCGCGGAGGCGATCAGATCGGTGAACCGCCATTCGCCGTGGCCCGCATCCCTCGACATGGACGGCATCGGGCGCTACCCGCCCGACACCGAGGCGGCCGTGTACTTCTGCTGCCTGGAGGCGCTCCAGAACATCACCAAGCACGCCGGTCCGGCGGTGGGTGGCGCAATCCGTCTCTGGGAGGACCACGATCGCCTCCACTTCGAGGTCAGTGACGAAGGCGCGGGGTTCTCGCAGGAGATCGTGAAGCCGGGCGAGGGGCTCGTCAACATGCGCGACCGCATGGAGGCTGCAGGCGGGACGGTCGGCGTGAGCTCCCGGAAGGGCCACGGCACCACCGTCCGCGGCTCGGTACCGATCAGCTCAGGCGACCGGGAGCGACTGGAGACGATGTGATCGCGCTCGCGGACGACTCCGGCGCTTCGGCCGAGCATCCGATCAGCGTGGTGGTCGCCGAGGACTCCTATCTGATCAGGGAGAGCCTCAGCCAGATGCTCATCGAGGAGCCGGGGATCGAGCTCCTTGCCGTATGCGCCGATGGCGATGAGCTGCAAGCACAGATAGAGAACCTTGATCCGAAGGTGGTGATCACCGATATCCGCATGCCGCCGTCTGGCGGCGAGGAAGGTATTCGTATCGCGCAGCGGCTGCGGCACACGCACCCCGAGACCGGCGTCGTCGTCCTCAGCCAGTACGCCGAGCCCGCCTACGCGCTCGCACTCCTGGACGAGGGCGCCGGCGGGCGCTCTTATCTGCTCAAGCAGAACCTGCACAACCGGCGCGAGCTCCTCGAGACGATCCAGGAGGTGGCGAGGGGAGGCTCGAGGATCGATGCGCTGGTGGTAGAGGCGCTCGTCAGGGCGCAGACGCGACAGGCGCGCTCGCCGCTCGCCGAGCTGACCCCTCGCGAGGGCGAGCTGCTTGCTCAGATCGCCCAGGGCAAGAGCAATGCCGCGATCGCCGAGTCGCTCGTGATCACCAAGCGGGCGGTCGAGAAGCACGTCAACTCGATCTTCCTGAAGCTCGGTCTGAGCCAGTCGGAGGGGGAGAGCAGCCGTCGGGTGAAGGCTGCGTTGATGTTCCTCGCCGAGGACGACTCCGGCAGCGTGAGCGATGGCTCGGGCTCCGGCTAGCTGTAGTTCCTAAGCAGCTAGCGCCGCGGCGACCGTGATCTGATCAGCTGGCGTGCGGCGATGTCGCCCAGCGACGTTGTCACCCAGATGATCAGCGTTGCGAAGACGTAAGTCTGAAGGCCATGGATGGTGAGCCCGCTTACGATCGCGTTCACGATGATCAACGAAACGACCGTCGAAGCCAGTGCGAGCAGGCCTGCAAGCGCGATCGACGGCTGGCGGACGAGCACCCGCAGCGCCAGGACCTGCACGACGATGTGGACGCCCCAGAAGAGGAGGGTGGCCTCCACGACGGCTGTGGCATTCACCGAGAATTTGCTGAGCAGCGCGGTCGAGAGCAGGATCCCGAGTGCGATCGCCAGGAGCGAGGTACCTAGCCGTATTCCCAGACGTGCGAGCATTTGCTGACCGAGCTATGGACGGGAGCGGACGGGTTCCCGCACGACGCAGCGAAAGCCGATGTGGCCGGTGGACGTGTCGATCGCCTCGCCCTGGCGCGCGGCGGGCCGGAAGCGCAGGCAGTAGTTGGGGGCGCAGAGATGAGAGCCACCCTTGATGGTCCGCCGCGGTATGTGGCTGCCCGGCTCGCCGCTCACGAGGCTCTGCTGTGCGTCGAGGCGGCGCGGGTCATGCGCCGAGCAGCACGCGTTGCCGCGATCCGCGGGATGGCCGCCGGCGAAGTAATCGTCTGTCCATTCCCAGACGTTGCCGGCCATGTCGAAGAGCCCGTAGCCATTAGCCGGAAAGCGCCCGACGGGCGACGTTCCCTCGAATCCGTCCAGCCGCAGGTTCTGCCACGGAAACTCACCCTGCCAGAAGTTCGCCATCATCCGGCTCCTCGGCGCCATTCTCTCGCCCCAGGTGAAGGCCGCGCCGTCGAGTCCGCCCCTCGCGGCGAACTCCCACTCAGCCTCCGAGGGGAGGACCTTCTGCGCCCACCGCGCGTAGGCGGCGGCGTCGTCGTGGGTGAGGTGTACGACGGGATCGTGCTCCCTGCCGACGAGGTCGCTTCCGGGTCCCTCCGGACGGCGCCAGCAGGCTCCGGGCGTCCAGCGCCACCAGTTCGTCACGTCGCGAAGGTCGACGCGGCCGGCGGTTTTCGCGAACACCAGCGATCCTGGCACGAGCAGGTCGGGATCTGCATCCGGATATTCGGAGGGGTCCGGCGGGCGCTCGGCGTCCGTCACATAGCCGGTGGCGTTCACGAAGCGCCGGAAGTCGGCAACGGTCACGGGATGCTCGTCCATCCAGAATCCGTCCACGGTCACGCGGTGCACGGGGCGCTCCTCGGGATAGAAGCGTTCGTCTCCCATGCGGAACGTGCCTCCGGGCACCCACACCATGCCTGGCGGAGCGAGCTCGGGCACCGCTCGCCGGGCTGCCGCGCTGGCAATGCTCGGCGCAGGTGCGGCGGTTGTGACGGACGACCGAGCCGGAGTCACTCGCGCATCATCATCGCCACCGCCTCGCGCTCCATGTCCACGTAGGGCTCGCCGCTGACGTCCACCGCCACGAACGTGATCGAGCCGCCGGTGAGACGCCAGGGTCGCTCGCCGGGAAAGTCGTCGGTGATCGCGGTGATGCTGCGCCCGACGGTGAGGCCGGTGCCGCTGATGCCGAACTGACTGGGTTGGGTTTTGATGCGCTTCTCGCCCATCTTCTGATCGCCGTGGAATAGCGAGAGGATGCCGGTCGAGACTCCCGGTGGGTCTTCCCCGTCCTTCTCGAATGCGGCGGAGAGGATCAGGTTCTCGCCCGTGGGCAGGTCCTGGCCGGCGACGATCGTCTCGATGACGCTGCCGACGAAGTTGTAGACGTAGTGCAGGCGGTTCTCCTTGAGATACAGGGCGTGACCGCCGAAATGTGAGCCCTGGGCGAACAGCACTCCTGCGGCACCTGAGGCCGGCAGGTCCACGAGCGCTGCGATCGCGTAGGAGCGGTTGCGCAGGTTCACCGCCTGAGCCTCGGGAACCGGAGCGACGTCCGGGTAATAGCGGTATCGGTTCCGGGGCGAGGCGAGCTGCGGCCGCGGCGTGTTCAGGATCTCCACGGGGGAGCGGTCGTCGAGCGGGAACGCACCGTTGGCGCCAGCCTCCGAGAACCACAGGTTCACGAGCTCGCGGACCTTCTCCGGTTTCTCCTGTGCGAGGTCGTGAAGCTCGGCGCGATCTACGTCTGTGTTGTAGAGCTCCCACTCGTCCTGATTGAAGTTGCTCCATCCTGCGATCGTCGGATGATTGGTGACCGCCTTCCAGCCCTCGTGCCAGATCGCGCGCGAGCCGAGCATCGAGTAGAACTGCGTGGAGCGGGCGCTCGAGCCGTTGGCGGCGTCGAAGCTGTAGCGCATGCTGACCCCGTCGAAGCTCGACTGCACGTGGCCCTTGATCGTGTCCGGCGCCTGCACGCCCAACACGTCGAGAACCGTCGGCACGATGTCGATCGCGTGGTGGTACTCATCGCGGACCTCGCCCTTCGCCTTGATGCCGGCAGGCCATGAGATGATGCACGGGTCGCTGGTGCCGCCGTTGAACTCGTAGCGCTTCCACATCTTGAACGGCGTGTTGAACGCCATCGCCCAGCCGTTGGAGTAGTGGTTGTAGGTGTTCGGACCCCCGAGCTCGTCGATCATGCGGAGGTTCTCCTCGAGGTCGTCGGGGATGCCGTTGAAGAGCTTGTTCTCGTTGACGGAACCGTTGGGCCCACCCTCGCCGCTGGCGCCGTTGTCGGACACCACGATGATCATCGTGTTCTCGAGCTGCTCGCTCTCCTCCAAGAAGCTCAGCAGCCGTCCGATCTGATCGTCGGTGTGGGCGAGGAAGCCCGCATACACCTCGGCCATCCGTGCGAACAACTCCCGCTCCTCCGTGGACAGCGTCTCCCACGGGCGCGTGACGTCGAGCATCGGGAACGGCTCGCCGCCCGGCCCGGTTCGAGTCTGTGGCGTTCCGATCGGGTTCAGCGGCGGCAGCTCGGTACCAGCCGGCACGAGACCCAGCTCCTTCTGGCGGGCGAGCGTCTGCCCCCGCATGGCCTCATAGCCCGCGTCGAAACGACCCTTGTACCGCTCGATCCACTCCTTCGGAGCCTGGTGCGGCGCGTGGCAGGCGCCCGGCGCGTAGTACAGCAGGAACGGCTTCTCCGGTGCGACCGCCTTCGCATCCTTGATGAACTCGAGTGCCTTGTCGGTGATGTCGTCGCTGAAGTGGTATCCCTCCTCGGGCGAGCACGGCTGGTCCACCGGGTGGTTGTCGTACACGAGATCCGGATACCACTGGTTCGTCTCGGCACCGAGAAAGCCGTAGAAGCGCTCGAAGCCCCGCCCGGTCGGCCAGTTTCGCCGCACCGATGCGAGGTTCATCTCGTCCGTGGGGCACAGGTGCCACTTGCCCACCATGTACGTGTCCCAGCCGAGCTCGCCCAGGATCTCCGGGAGCATGCCGTTCTCTGGCGGCACGGTTCCGCTCGCGTTCGGGAAGCCGATGGCGGCCTCGGTGATGCAGGCCATGCTGTTTCGCGTGTGGTTTCGTCCCGTCAGCAGGCACGAGCGGGTCGGGGAGCAGAGCGCCGTCGTATGCCACTGCGTGTAGCGGAGCCCATTCGCCGCGATCCGATCGATGTTCGGCGTCTCGACCGGCCCGCCGTAACAGCCCAGCGCCGAGAAACCCACGTCGTCGAGCACGACGTAGACCACGTTGGGTGCGCCCTCCGGCGCACGTGCCGGCTCGAATGGCCCCCAGTCAGCTTCCGAGTCGCGGATGTCGACGTTGATCATGCCAGTGAACGGCTTGGTCACTGTTGCTCCCTTGCCTGTCGATTGATCGGGCTGAACGGCGGTCGGTTTCCGCGGCCGCGGCCGTTCACGATGAGCGCTCCTGGACCGGTGCGCATCACCCCGTTCGGGTGAACGCATCCGGCCAGCGCGAATTCGCCTTCAACCCGGGTAGTCGGGCAGGCCTCGCGGTCGATGGGTGGCCACCGGAACGCTCTCCATCGCCGGGCGGCGATCGTGTGGATGGGACTCGTACCAGCGTGCGTAGCGCTCAGCGAGCGGAGCTGCCGTGAGCCCGTGGGCGAAGATCGACAGCCCCACCGTCGCATAGGTCGCGACGAGGATCGTGTCCGCGTGGGGGAGGTGGGCCTCCTCGACGACGATCACCGCGAAGACAATCGATGCGAGCCCGCGCGGCCCGAACCATCCCAAGAACCCGACGGTGCGAGGGCGCGCCCGGCTTGCGAACATCGCGATGGCCACCGGCAGCATGCGAACCAGCGTCAGGCTGAGCAACGCGTACAGGACGATGCGCCAGCTGAGCTGCGCCAGCGCGGGTCCCAGCAAGACTGCCCCGAAGACGACGAAGGTCACGCCGCTGAGCATTTGACCGACCTCCTCCGAAGTGCGCATCGCGACCGCAGACTCATCGCTTGCGAGCGTCCCGAACAGCGCGCCGGCCACGAAGGCGGCGATGAAACCCGATCCACCCAATGCCGTCGCCAGCCCGTACGCCAGGGCGGCCCCCGCCACCGGTATCGCCTGCATCCACGAGGGCGTGATGAGCTGGCGGGGTCCGGCGAGCTTGACGATGCAGGCCACCAGCACGCCGCTCGCGACGCCGCCGAGGAGCCCGTAGCCGAGCTCTTCGGCGACGATCGAGATGGCGAAATGGCTGCTCTCGACATGAGCCTCGACGTCGGCCGCCGCGAGGGCTATGAAGAGCAGTGGGACGCAGATCCCATCGTTGAGACCGCTCTCGACATTGAGCCCCTGTCGAATCCGTGACGGTAGCCGCGGCTCCGTCACGACCGCCTGGCCGAGCGCCGCGTCGGTCGGTGCCAGCAGAACGGCGAGCACGAACGCCTCGGCGAGCGTCAGCTGGCCGAAGACGACCGCCGCCACCGCCGCGCCGAGCGCGATCGTCAGCGGCAGCCCGATGCCGAGAAGCCGTAGCGGCAGGTGGTAGTCCTTGCCGAGCTGCGCAAGCTTGATTCGTGACGCGTCGGAGAACAGCACCAGTGCGAGCGTGGCCTCCGCGAGGGTCCGGACCGTCGAGCCGGTGGGGGAGACGTCGATCCCGTCGGCGACCTCGGGACCGACGAGCACTCCAACGATCACGAAGACCATCGCCGGAGTGATCGGCGTGCCCGTCAGACGACGTGAGACGGCAGCGACGACGATCACCGCAAGCGCGAGGAGGGGCACGACCCATGTCACGAGGGTTGATTATGTGGCCCCGAGATCACGGCGATCTCACTCGATGGGGGTGACGCGCGGGCAGCACGGGCCGGGACGGAATCCTGGAGCAACCGCCTCCAGGCCATTTCACCTCGATCGGGTGATGCAGCAGGTGGGCACATGGACGAGCATCAGCCCAGGTGAGACCGAGAGCGAGCTCATTACCGACGCTGCTCGGGGGTGGCGATGGCCGTCCAGCCTGAATCCGCGGACAGCCCGAGCCCAGCCGGTAACGGCGCTCCGGTGGCGCGCGTTGCCTACTCGAGCCGCGCCCGCCGCATCTGGGTGCGCGTGATCCTGATCCTCGCAACGGTGCTCGCGGTCTTCGCGATCTTCGCGATCTGGGCCAACCGCCAGCTGATGAACCCGAGCAACTGGGCGAAAACGAGCACCGCACTGCTGCAGAAGCAGACGATCCGGACGGCCGTGTCCAGCTATCTGGTCGACCAGCTCTACGCGAACATCAACGTGCAGGAACAGCTCAAGTCGGGCCTGCCCGCGCAGCTCAAGCCGCTGGCGGGCCCCGCGTCCGGGGCCCTGCACAGCGTGGCCGAAGAAGCCGCCGAGAAAGCGCTTGCCACGCCCCAGGTGCAGAGCGCCTGGGAGAAGGCCAACCGCGCCGCCGATCAGACGCTTGTCGCGATCGTCAAAGGGGGTGGATCCCGGGTTCAGATCAACGGAGGGACGGTGTCCCTCAACCTCCACCAGATCGTCGCTGAGCTGGCTCAGCGTCTCGGCCTGCCCGCCAGCGTCGCCGACAAGCTCCCACCGTCGGTGGCCAATCTCAAGGTCGTCACGTCGAGCCAGCTCGGGGTGATACGCAATCTCGCGAAAGCCCTCCACGCGCTCGCCCTGGTGCTGACGATCCTGGTCGTGGCGCTCTACGCACTCGCGGTCGCCCTCGCCGGCGGACATCGGCGGCGTGCGCTGATGTGGGTCGGCTGGGGATTCGTGTTCGCCGGCCTACTGGTACTCGTCGGCCTGAAAATCGGGCAGGGGCAGCTGGTCTCGGCGATCACGAGCGATGCGTCCATCGAACCGGCTGCCAACGACGCCTACTCCGTGGCCACCTCGCTTCTCGTTCAGGTCGCGAGCGCCAGCATCATCATCGGCGTACCGGTCATCTTCGCCGCGTGGTTCGCCGGGCCGGCACGCTGGGCGACAGCGGCCAGGCGCTTCGTGGCGCCGCACCTGCGGGAGCGTCCCTCGCTCGCCTACTGGATCACCGCAGCGTTGCTCTTGCTGGTGTTCATCTGGGGACCGATCCCCGCGACGCGTAATCCCTGGGAGATGCTGCTGTTCACGATCCTCGCCCTTCTCGGCGCTCACGTGCTGCGCGACCAGATCGAAAGGGAGTTCCCGGACGCGCAGCCGATCTCGCTGCGCGCCGCGATGGGCGACAAAGTCGGCCGAGCTCGGGCAGCGATGAGCTCCCAGTCTTCCGGACCTTCCAAGGCGACGGAGCTCGAACGGCTCATGACCCTGCACGACAAGGGAGCGATCACAGATGACGAGTACGCAGCCGCAAAGCGGGAGCTGCTCGCGGTCCCGTGAGTCCCGGGTTCCTACCGCCGACCACTCGGCGTGTCGTCGAACGCTGTTCGACGGCTTCACACGGTCGCCCCGGTCGGCGTCCGGCTACCGAAGGGAAGTGATCACGTGAGAGGCGCTGGTAGTGCAGTTTTCGCGGGCATCCTGCTGATGATCATCGGCACGCTCGACATCATCTACGGCATCGTGGCGATAAGCGAATCGAAATACTTCGTCGGCGAACACGTATTCGTGTTTTCGGACCTCAAAACCTGGGGGTGGATCACGCTGATCCTTGGGGTCATCGAGCTGACGGCTGCGCTCTCGCTGTTCGCGGGCGGACTGTATGGGCGGATAGTCGGCGTCGCTGCGGCCTCGCTCGGAGCGATCGGCGCCCTCCTGAACGTCGGCGGCCCCCACCCATGGTGGTCGCTCGGCGTGTTCGCCGTCTGCATCGTCGTGATTCACGGGCTGGTGGTGCTCGAACAACCCGAGGTGTGACTGACCGCCGGGAGTCGTGGGGGGCCCGCCCGGTCGGGCCTCCTGCGACGACGACCGTCACACGGCGTGGGAGATGCCCGAGCGCTCGGACTGCGGGGAGGCTGACTTGGTGGGAGTAGCGGCGGAGCGCGAGACGGCCGCGGCTGGGAGTGTGCTCGTCACCCTGGCCGCAGGCCAGTTCCTGATGATCCTCGACAGTTCCGTGATGAACGTGTCGATCGCGACGGTCGCCAAGGACGTCGACACAACGGTGACGGGGATCCAGACCGCCATCACCCTCTACACGCTGGTGATGGCCTCCTTGATGATCACCGGTGGAAAGATCGGCCAGATCATCGGTCGCAAGCGCGCCTTCGCGCTCGGATGTGTCATCTACGGGTGCGGGTCCTTCACCACCGCCATCTCACCCAGCCTCGGCGTCCTGATGTTCGGATGGTCGTTTCTCGAGGGCGTGGGCGCCGCCCTGATCCTGCCCGCGATCGTCGCGCTCGTGGCCTCGAACTTCCCTGCCGAGGGTCGGCCGCGCGCATACGGGCTGGTCGCGTCGGCCGGCGCAATAGCAGTGGCCGCCGGTCCGCTGATAGGCGGGCTCTTCACGACCTATCTGTCGTGGCGCTGGGTGTTCGTCGGTGAGGTTCTGATCGTGCTCGCGATCCTTGCCCGCACGCGGCGAATGGCCGACGCGGCACCCGGTGATCGGGTGCGGCTCGACCTGGTCGGGACCGCGCTCTCCGCGCTGGGCCTCGGGCTGATCGTCTTCGGGGTACTCAGGTCAGGTGCGTGGGGGTTCGTCCAGCCCAAGGCGGGGGCTCCTGAATGGCTCGGCCTCTCGCCCGTGATCTGGCTGATACTCGGTGGCGGGGTCGTGGTATGGCTCTTCGTCCAATGGGAGCAGCGACGACTCGAGCGGGGCGCCGAGCCACTGGTCAACCCCGCCATCCTGCGCAATCCCGTCCTGCGCGGTGGCCTGACCTCCTTCTTCTTCCAGTACCTGCTGCAAGCAGGCCTGTTCTTCGCCGTGCCGTTGTTCCTGTCGGTGGCGCTCGGTCTCTCGGCCATCGAAACCGGGGTACGTCTGCTGCCGCTCTCCGTCACCCTGCTCCTGGCCGCAGCAGGAGTCCCGAAGCTCTTCCCCGATGCGTCGCCGCGCCGCGTCGTCCAGCTCGGTTTCCTGGCGCTCTTCGCCGGCATCGTGGTCATGGTGGCGGCGCTCGAGGAAGGCGCCGGCCCCGAGATCGTGACCTGGCCGATGCTGCTCGCGGGGCTCGGTGTGGGCGCGCTGGCCTCGCAGCTCGGCAGCGTGACCGTGTCGTCGGTCCCTGACGAGCAGACCGGCGAGGTCGGCGGCCTGCAGAACACCGTCACCAACCTCGGGGCCTCGATCGGCACGGCGCTGGCCGGGGCGGTGCTCATAGCGGCATTGACCACATCGTTCCTGACCGGAGTTCAGCACAACCCCGCCGTGCCGGAACAGGTCAAATCGCAGGCCACCGTCAAGCTGGCTGGCGGTGCGCCCTTCATATCGGACGCAGACCTGGAAAAAGCACTCGACAAGGCAGGAGTCACGCCGAGTGCTTCCGATGCGATCGTCGATGAGAACGCGAGCGCGCGTTTGGGAGGGCTTCGGTCCTCGCTGTCGCTGCTCGGTGTGATCGCGCTGGTCGCGCTGCTATTCAGCCGTGGGATACCCAGCCGCCAGCCCGCCGCAGCGCGAGCGGCGTGATCTAGCGCCTCCCGGTGACCCGCCCCGGCTGAACGGCGGGGCAGGTCACCGGGGAACGGCCCGACCGTGAACAATCCCTCGGTGTTCATCGGCCGGGCGGCGCAGCAGCGAGGCGATCACGAGCCCTCGCTGCGACCGCTGAGCTGCGACCTCGGCGTCATCCTTAAGCCACTCCGTCGGCCCGCTAGACGCCCTGGCCGTATCCCATGTCCTCCATCCGAGGAAGCGGCATCCGGGCCACCGATGCTCCACCGCGAGCATCTTGCCCTCCCAAGGTCTTAGGACATCCAGACTCAGCGGCATTGGCGGTGTCGTGAGCGTCACTATCCAATCCCGCCGGCCCGGCAGCCGCGGCGGCGAGGGGGCTACCCGCACCGCGCCGGCGGCCATCGTCCTCAGCTCGGCGGAGAGACTTTCCGCCTGTCGCAGGCACGACGCCTGAAAGCAGCAAAACAGGCGCGAGCCAGCGTGATCCAGGGACGACTGTCGGGAGTGGACGCATGGTGAGCTCACGCGTAACATGTTCGCCGCCGACCCCCGCCGGGTCGATACCGCGGCTGCGTGATCTTCACGCGCTACTCCAGGACGAGCCCTTCTCCGAGCGCCTTCGCGACCAGGTGGGCACGCGATCGGGCGCCGACCTTCACCATCGCGTTGCGCGCATGTGTGCGCACCGTGTCATGCGCGATCCGCAGCTCGTCGGCGATCTCCGGTCCGGTGTTCCCGAGCGCCACGAGCCTGACCACCTCGCGCTCTCGCGCCGACAGGTGCGCAGCGTGCTGCTCGGGAGTCGTCGCTCGTCGGAATCGCGGGCCCCAACGCGAGGTGCTGAGCGCGACGACCAGGACGAGGCGGCGACCGGTGATGATCTCCGTGGTGGCCGCCCATTGCACCCCTACACGGCTTCCGTCGGCCGGCCGCAGCTCCGCCTCGCCCGCGAACTCGCCCTTGCGCAGTGCCGCGCGCCATTCCGCAGACGAGACCAAGGGGCCACCGACGACGAACCGATACATCGGTCGGTCGATCAGCTCAGCTCGTCTGTAGCCCAACAGCTTCAGATATGCGCCGTTCGCATCGACGTGACAGCGGTTGCCGTCGAGCAGCACCATTGCATTGCGCGACTGCTTGAAGGCTGCAGAGAACAGACCCTCCCATTCTCGTTGCCCCACGGTTGGGACTCTCAGAAGCCGGTGTTCGTCTTGACGCGCTTGCGATCGAGGGGATGCAGCCGGCCCTTTGCCTTGAGCGTCGCGCACGCCTCTGCGATGTCCGCACCCAGGGTGGCTACCAGCGAGTGTCCGAGCGTCTGCTTGACGAGCGCCCGCATGATCTTCACCTGGTCCGCGTCGGGGGGCAGCGTATATGCGGGCACCATCCACCCACGCTCGGCGGCGAGCTGGGCCGCCACGTCGAACTCGTCGTAGTCGTGACCGTCGGTCAGTTTGAAGGCGACGAGTGGAAGCTGCTCATGACCCTCCCCGCCGATGATGGTGAACTCGCCCGTCGCCAGGATCTCCTGTGCCAGGGCCCGCGCGTTGTACTGCATCGTCTCCATGATGTACCGGTACCCGTCGTGGCCGTAGCGGACGAAGTTGTAGTACTGCGCGAGCACCATGGCCGACCCGGTCGAGAAATTCAGCGTGAACGTCGCGTCACGCTTGCCGAGGTAGTTCTCGTAGAACACGAGATCATCGGGCAGGTCGCTGGATTCCCTGAACACGAGCCAGCCGATCCCCGGATACACGAGCCCGAACTTGTGACCCGAGACGTTGATCGAACGAACCTGCTCGAGCCTGAAATCCCACTCCGTATGCGGATACAGGAACGGCCATACGAAGCCGCCGCTGGCCGCGTCCACATGCAGCGGCACGTCCAGGTCCTGCTCGTTCTTCAACTTCACGAGGAGGTCGTTGATGCCCTCGATGTCGTCGGCGTGACCGGTGAACGTCGTGCCAAGCACGGCCGCGACGCCGATCGTGTTCTCGTCGACGTGGGGCTCGACGTCTGCGGGGCCGATCGTGTACTTGTCGGGTTTCAGGGGAACGATTCGCGGCTCGACGTCGAAGTAACGGCAGAACTTCTCCCACACCACGTGCACGTCGCCGCCGAAGACCAGGTTCGGACGGTCGGTCGACTTTCCAGCCGCCTCGCGACGTGCGCGCCACTTCCACTTCAGCGACAGCGCGCCGAGCATGATCGCCTCCGAGGAGCCCTGCGTGCGGGCGCCCGTGGTCTCGCCCAGCGCGTGGAAGAGGTCCGCGATCATGCGGATGCAGCGTTGCTCGATCTCTGCCGTCTTCGGATACTCGGCGTGATCGATGAAGTTCGTGTGCAGGGCCGCCTCGATCACGCGCACCGCCTCGGGCTCCATCCAGGTGGTGACGAACGTCGCGAGGTTACGCATCGGCAGGCCGTCCAGCAGGACCTCCTCGCCCACCAACCGCATGGCGTCTGTCGCCGGCATGCCGGACTTCGGAAGCTCGTTGTCAGGCGCCGGTTCGAGCAGGAAGCGGTTGCCGTACCTGCTCTCGAGCGTCTCGATCCGCCGGCCGCCGAGATCCGGCGGGCTCACGTCGGCGGCCTTCTCGGCTGTCGTGTTACTTGACGCCATGGCGCCTCCTTTGGCCATCGCAATGCCGGATCCAGGCCGCTCGGCGACCCGGATCCCGAGCCTAGGAGCCCGACCGCGGCGGCGCATCCCCCGAAATGGGTGATAGCCGGCTGGGCGATCGGCCCGGCGCAGGCGTTGCGGCCCGCGCCCGGGCCTTCACCCCACCGTCACACGCACACGCGCGGGCGCTCCCCGCCGTATAGAACGGCCTAGTCAGGCTCTCGAGATGCCCCGGACGATCAGGAAGACACCCAGGATCAGGCACAGCCCGGTCGCGATACGCCGCCCGTTCCTCGAGGACCAGGCGTCGACCCGACGGACCTTCGACTCGGTCCCAGCGGGATCGACGATCAACCCGACGAGCGGGATCTCCGCGAGCAGGAACATGATCGCGTTGAAGGCGAGAACGAGCACGATGTCCTCGCCCGTGGGGTGGTGCGCAGCCGCGATGTCCTTGAGCGCCACCAGGTAGGACGCTCCGGGCAGGTTGATCGCCAAGGCGGCCAGGAACACGACGGGCGCGGAGCCTCGCGCGAGGATCCGCTGCGAGATCGGCTCCCGCTTCTCCGCGTCGCGATCCACAGTCTTCCCCGTCTTGCGTCGCTCGGCCAAGCGCGCGTCGGCCCGGGTCGCAAGTGCCACGGCCAGCAGCAGCGCCAGGCCGCCGACGGCCAGGTCCGTCGTCCAGCTCAGTCCCGAGCGTTCGTTGTGCAGGGTGCCCGAGCTCTTCAGGGCGAGCACGATCCCGAGCCCCATCCCGACGCTGATCGTCAAGCCCCCAGCTAGGTAGGTGGACAGGAGCGCCACGCGCCTGGGTTGGTTGAGCAGAATCACGACGGCCGCGAGGAGGGTCGGGTACAAGGCCGAGTTCAGCGCGAGAATCAGAAGCTTCAGCGGCATCGACCGCGGAGACTCTCATATGAGCCCGCCAACTTTGGTGTCCAGGACGTCTCGCCGTCGGCACGATGCGCAGCATGGGCCGGACTCCGCGTGACAGCGCGGAGCGGGCGGCCGCGGGCCGTTTCGCCTACCCTTCGCGTGGCCGGTGCGCGACACCGGAGCTCTCGGGCAGGCGGTCAGCTTCCATGAGACGGTCGGCCCACCCGCGGGTCCGATCGAAAGGAGGAAACGACCATGGCCACGGCCGAGGGGGGCCCAGTCCCTCAACCGCCTGCTCACCCCCGCGCTTCCAAGGTTCTGCTCGGCAAGCCTCTGACAGCCCGGCGGGCGGCGGGAATCATTGCTTCGGTCACCATATCCGTGACGATCATCGGCGGAGTGGTGATGCACTTCACCGACAAGAAGACCTTCCCCAACATAGGTGATGGTTTCTGGTGGTCGGTGCAGACCATCACGACTGTCGGCTACGGCGATATCGTGCCGACAAGCACGGCTGGGCGGGCCGTCGCGTCGCTCGTGATGATCGTCGGCATCGGCTTCCTGACCGTCATCACCGCCGCGATCACCTCGACGTTCATCGAGACCACGCGGCGTCGCCTGGAGGGCAACACGGCCGCGGCGCTCTCCGCGAAGCTGGATCAGATCGGCGCGCGCCTGGACGCGATCGAGGCCGACCTCACCAGGCTTGGTGACCGACGCTGAGCGGCTACAGCGTCTGGATCTGCACGAGGCTCGTCGTCCCCGGCCTGCCGGATGGAAGCCCGGCGGTGATGCCGACCCGCTGGCCCGGGGCACACCAGCCGAGCTCGACCACGCGCCGCGCCGCGTCGGCGATCAGGGCCTCCGTCGTCTCGTGCCGGCGGATCGACGCGGCCTGCACGCCCCACATGAGGCCGCAGCGCCTGACCGTCTCTTTGCCCGGCGAGAGCGCGTAGATCGGGACCGTCGGGCGGTGGGCTGAGACCAGCCGCGCCGAGCGGCCGGACAGCGTCGGGACCACGAGCGCGTCGAGTCGCAGCTCGCGGGCCGCGTCGCAGAGGTTGTGCGCGAGCGTGTATGCCGGATCGGAGTGGGTGCGCCGGACCCGCGACTCGTTCCAGCGCTCATAGGGAGCGATCGACTCGGCTTCGATGGCCACGGCGGCCATCATCGCGACGGCCTCGACCGGATGGGCGCCGATCGCGGTCTCCTGGGAGAGCATCACCGCGTCGGTGCCGTCGAGGATCGCGTTGGCGACGTCGGCGACCTCGGCACGGGTCGGCCGTGAGGAGGCGACCATCGAATCGAGCATCTGGGTTGCCGTGATCGACGGTCGCGCCAGCCATCCGGCGAGCTCGAGCAGCTGCTTCTGCACGATCGGCACGCGCGCGATCGGCAACTCGATGCCGAGGTCGCCGCGGGCCACCATCACGCAGTCAGCGGCCCGCACTATCTCCTCGGCACGTTCCACCGCCTGGGGCTTCTCCATCTTGGCGATCAACGGCAGGCGCGTATGGCCGCGCACGAATTCGAGGTCCTCCGGCCGCTGGACGAAGGACAGTGCGACCATGTCGACCCCGATCGACTCCCCGTGGCGCAGGAGCCCGAGATCCTCCTCGGGGACGGACGGCAGCGACATCAGCGGCCCGGGGATGTTCAGGCCCTGCCGCGATGCGACGGCCCCGCCGATCTCGACCTCGACGTCGACCTCGCCCTCCGGCGCCCGTATCTCGACGGCGCGCAGACGCACCGACCCGTCGGCGAGGTAGAGGATGGCGTCCTTCTCGATCGCCGCAGGGAGGCCTCCCCAGGAGACGCTCATGTGGTGGGCGTCGCCCTGCGCCTCCTCGTTGCCGCAGCTGAAGGTCAGCTTCTCGCCGGGCGTGAGCTCGACCACGCCATCGCGCAACGGCCCGATCCGCAGCTTCGGGCCCGGCAGATCCTGGAGGATCGCCACCGGCCTGCCGGCGCGGCCCGCTGCGTCACGCACCCTGCGGACCGTCTCGGCGTGCTCCTCGAGCGTCCCGTGCGAATAGTTCAGCCGCGCCACGTCCATGCCGGCGTCAACCATGCGCACGAGCGTCTCAGGCTCACGCGACGCGGGTCCGATGGTGGCGACTATCTTGGTGCGGCGCATCTTCGGCAAGGTATCGGTCGCCGGTGCGGCGCGCGTAGGGCCGCCCGCGTAGCATCGATTCGTGCTCGGTCCCTCGCGACCCGTCCCGCGCGTCGGCGCTCGCGCGCGCATCGCGCATTTCGGCGGCGGCTTCGAGCTGGGGACGGTGCTGGCCGTGCACGAGGACGGCCGGCGTCTGGAGGTGCGCGGCGAGGGCGGAGAGGTCCACGAGTTCGTGCTCAGCCCGGCCACGGCGCGCTTCGTGTCGGCCGCCAGCGGCCAGGGCCCGCGGCTCGAGCTGCTTGGCGATTCGCCCTGACGCTCAGGGCGCGTGGACGTCGGGGAAGTGCTCGGCGCAATGCTCACGCAGCACCTCACGCACCCACGCACGCTCCTGTTGTGAGGCCACGCGCAGGCGCCCCAGCAGCTCGCGCTGGCGATCGATCGGCGAGCCAGCGATCACCCAGCGCACGGCGAGACGCTCGAACAGCAACTCCACGGCGCGCTGCCAGGCATCCTCCTGCGTGGCGGCGGCCCGTCGGTCCCCGCCCGCGAGGGTCTGCGCGTACTCGCGGCGGGCCCCGGGCGTGAGCGAGCCGCGCAGCGTGAGCACGTTGCCCTCACCGTCGGCGTAGTCGCTGGCCGCCGCCGTGAGGCGCTCGTTGCGGCGGCCGCGCCTGCCCACCCTCAGCCCGCGTCGGCGGCCCGCTCGAGCTGCGAGCGCACATCGCCGGTGACCGCATTGGCGTGCCCCGGCCAGGCGGCCGCCGGTTCGAGCGCCGCCAGCTTGCGGATGCTTGCCCTCGCCTGCTCCGTGTCGTAGTTGTAGAGGGGCTCCGGAATATGCGGGGCGCTGTCGCGACCCCACATGTCGAGCGTGTAGAAGCAGTCGCTGCTCAGCGCCAGGCGGTCCTGCTCGCGCCACAGCCCGATCTGCCCGGGAGCGTGGCCGGGCAACTCGATCACGCGGAAGCCGGCGATCTCATCGCCCTCCGCCAGGTTTCCGGAGATCTCCACCGGGCCGCCGTCCCACGCGTAGCGGTGCATCAGGCGGTGCATCTGGCGCATCCCGAACGGCAGTCCCTGCAGACCCTGCGGCCAGTAGCGAAAGCCGCCGCTGCCTTCGGCGTCCTGTACCTCGTCCGCGTGGCAGAGGACCGCCACCCCGAGCGCCGGCGCCGTGCCTCGATGGTCGGTGTGAGCGTGGCCGAGCACGACCCGGCGAATGCCGCCCCGCCTCGCGCCCGCGCTGGCGACCGCGCGCGTCATCGTGCGCGCGCCGGCGTCGAATAGCGTCACGCCGCCGTCATCCTCGATCAGGAAGACGTTGCATCGTGCAGGCTGCCCCTGGACCCTCCACACGCCCTCGGCGACGAGCTCGGCCTCGCCCACGCCGAAACGGCTGCTGAGGCGGGTCTTGGCGTTGAACGCGCCGGTCATCCGCTGCTCGGCCGTGGACCCCTGAGCGGGCATCATCCCGATCTGACGCGCGAAGGTCATCGAGTCGGTGAACGCGTCGTTGCTCTGGATCAGGCCGTCGCGCACGGTGATCAGGTCGAACCCTTCGAGCTCGATCGCCATGCCCGTCGGCGCGACTCCCGCGAAATGTCCCGGGCCGGCGAAGGTGCCGGTCAGGCGCCACTGCACTCCGCAGCGTTCCGCCTCGGTCGTGGTCGAGATGACCTCCATATGCAGATCGGGCACCGCATCGATCAGGCCGCCGATGAACGCGCGCACGCCCTCCGGGGCGACCGTGTCGACCTGCCCGCGCACGTACTCGTGGCCACCGTCGGCCCACATCGAAACGGCCGTCTCGAGATCGCGCGTGTCGATCGCCTCGAAGTAGCGACGCGCAACCGCCTCAGCCTTGCTGCCCGAGATGCGTTTGCGTTTGCGGGCTACCTGCTGAACGCTGGCGGCCGCCTCCTGCACCTTCGTGCTCGCGTCACTTGCGCCATCCGCCTCGGCCATCCGTCCTCCTTTACGCCGGTGAAGGGATCTAGTCTAGTCTGCGCCCGTGACGAAGGTGACAAGCCGGCGCGAGCTCGGGAGGGGCGAGCGGGTGCTCCCCGGCGTCTTCCGCCTCCGCCTTCCGCTGCCGTGGCCGGGCGTACCGCATTGCAACGCGTGGGCGGTGCGGGAGGGCGACGGCTTCGTGCTGTTCGACACCGGCATGCACGAGCCCGGTTCCTTCGAGCACCTGGAGCGCGCGCTGGCCATGTGCGGCCTGCACCTGCAGGACATCCGCCTGCTCGTCTGCACGCATGCCCACTCCGACCATTACGGCCAAGCGGCCACGATCGTGGAGCGGACCGGCTGCGAGCTGTGGATGCATCCCAACCATCAGCACATGACCCGCATGGCAGAGGATCCGCAGGCCGTCTACGCGAGGCGCATCGAAGTCGCCCGTCAGAGCGGGGTGCCCGAGGAGCCCCTGCGCCGCTATGCCTCGCAGCTCAGCTCCAGGGAATGGGGGGTCGCGGGGGTCGTCGAGCCGGACCGCGATCTCCTCGACGGCGTGAGGATCGGCAGCGACCTCGGCGAGTGGATCGCATATGAGACCCCGGGGCACGCGCCGTCGCACGTGTGCCTGTTCCAGCCGGAGCGGCGCCTGCTGATCTCGGGCGACCACCTGCTCGGACGCATATCGCTGTTCTTCGACTACGGTTACACGCCGGACCCGGTGGGCGAATTCTTGAGCTCGCTGGACGTGGTCGAGAGGCTCGGCGCGCGGCTGTGCCTGGCCGGGCACGGGCGCACGTTCGCCGACGTGTACGCCCACATCCAGGGCAACCGCAAGCTCGTGGCCGAGCGTCTGGCCAGCGTACTCGACGCCGTCTCGGGCGAGCCGATTAGCGCCTTCGACGTCGTGCCGCACGTCTACGGCGAGACGCTCGCCCAGCACAACGCCCAGCGGCTGCTGTCGGAGGTTCTCGGCTACCTGACGCACCTGCAGGCAACCGGGCACGTCGAGCGCCTGGCCGGAGAGCCCGAGCGCTGGACTGCATAATCTAGGGAATGCGGATCGACGACATCCTGGGTGGCGATGGGCCGGTCTTCTCCTTCGAGTTCTTCCCCCCGAAAACCGAGGAGGGCGAGCACAACCTCGAGGCGGCCCTCGCCGAGCTGCGCACGCTCGAGCCGTCCTTCGTATCGGTCACCTACGGAGCGGGCGGCTCCACGCGGGAGAAGACGATCGAGATCGTCAAGCGCATCCGCGAGCAGTATGGCCTCGAGGCGATGGCCCACTTCACGTGTGTCGGGGCGACCGTGCCCGAGCTGCGGGGCACCCTCGATGAGATGCGAGGCGCGGGGATCGACAACGTCCTCGCCCTCCGCGGAGACCCCCCTGCCGGCGAGGAGCAGTGGACGGCTACCGAGGGAGGGCTCGAGTATTCGCGAGAGCTCGTCGAGCTGATCGCTGGGGGCTATCCGTTCGCGATCGGCGCGGCCTGTTTCCCCGAGACCCACATCCACGCCGAGAGCCCGGAGGCGGACCTCGAGCATCTCGTCGAGAAGGTCGGCGCCGGCGTTGACTTCCTGATCACGCAGCTCTTCTTCGACAACACGCTCTACTTCGGGTTCCTCGAGCGAGCCCGTGCTGCCGGGATCAACGTCCCGATCATTCCGGGCATCATGCCGATCACCCGCGTCGGCCAGGTGGAGCGGATGGCGAGCATGTGCGGCGCCTCGATCCCCGAGGATCTGCGCCGCGAGCTGCATGCCCGCGGCGAGCATCCCGAGGCGGTGCTCGACTTCGGCGTCGCCTACGCCACGCTCCAGTGCGCCGAGCTGCTCGCCGCCGGTGCGCCCGGCATCCATTTCTACACGCTCAACCGCTCCCCCGCCACGCGCGCGATCCTCAGCGCCCTGAAGCTCGCCAAGCCCTGGGAGAAGGCGGTCTACCCGGCCTCGATCTCGAGAGCCTCGGCGACGCGCGGGGAGCCGTCAGCCGCCTCGTAGCGGACGTCGACCGAGTCGTTCTGGCGGTAGGTGCCCACGCCCCAGGCGCCGAGCAGCCAGCGCCATCCGCTGATCTTGTCCTTGCGAAGGTCGCGCTCGAAGACGAGCGCGCCTTCGCGCACGACGTAGTCCGGGCCGAGCTCCTGCGGCACGCCGTTCAGATACACCTGGAAGGGCTCGCGCACCTCGCGCGGCAGCCTGACCCTCGAGCGAGTCATGGCCGCGATTATGACCGGGGGCGCCGGCGTTGGGCACTCGCGCGGCTCCGCTTTCGCCCCGGGCGCGGCGCGCGTCCGCCACGGACCGGCGAGCTTCTCCCGACCACCGCGGCGCGTACTCTCCTCTGCCATGACCGGCACCTCCTCAGAGAGGGTGATCCCCTACACCGTGCGCCGCTCCACGCGCGCTCGCCGCGTGCGCGTGAGCGTGCACGCTCACACCGGCGTCGAGGTCGTGCTGCCGGCGAGGGCGCCGGAGCGTGCCGCGGCGGCCGCGGTGAGCGAACTTCGCCCGTGGATCGAAGGGCGGCTGGACGAGGCGCGCGAGGCGCTGGCGCTGATCGCCGCACGCGCAGGCACGGTGCCGTACCTCGGCCGGGCCCTGCAGCTGGTCCCTCAGTCCGGCCGCACCCGTGTGCATCGCGACGGCGAGCGGCTGCTCGTTCCCGAGGGGGACGCCCGAGCTGCGCTCGAGCGCTACTACCGCCGCGCCGCGCGCACGGAGATCGCCCCCCGCCTCGACCGCTCGGTCGCGCTCGCCGGCCTCTCCTACGCGGACCTGACGATTCGCGGACAGCGCACGCGCTGGGCCTCGTGCTCGACGGGCAGACGCATGAGCTTCAACTGGCGCCTGCTGCTCGCCCCGGAGCGAGTGCTCGAATACGTCGTCTGGCATGAGGTCTGCCACCTGGAGATCCTCGACCACTCGCCGCGCTTCTGGGCGCTGCTGGAGCGCCGCTGGCCCGGCTATCGCGAGGATCGCGACTGGCTGAGACGGCACGGCGCGACGCTCGTGCTCTGACGCCGGCGAGTCGATCCGGCTCGGCGGCGCGGGCGCGCGCTAGTCCTGGACGAGCCCGTCCGCGAGGACGAGCGCGACGAGGTGGGCGCGGGTGCGCGCGCCCGTCTTGCCCATCGCGTTGCCGACGTGGCTGCGCACGGTGGCCTGCGAGAGGGAGAGCTCGGCGGCGATGCGGCGGGTGTTGTTGCCGAGCGCCACGAGCCGTACCACCTCGCGCTCGCGCACGGTGAGCCTTGACACGTCACCGTCCGCCAACCGCATCTCCGGGCGGCCGATGAGCTCGGAGCCGCCCAGGAATCGTGCCGAGAGGGTCACGAACAGCGCAAGCCATGTGCCCCCAACCGTGGTGGCGTGCGCCGCGTAGCTGACATGCATCCGAGACCCGTTGCCGTGGGTGATGACGCGCTCTCCGTACAGCTCGCTGGTGCGCAGCAGCTGATTCCAGTCGGCGTCCGAGACCGAGTGGTCCTCGTCCACGACGGTACGTCCGGCGCGGCTTCCGAGCACCTCCTCGAGCGGGTATTGGTACAGGCGGAGGACCGCGTCGTTGACGTGGACGTAGCGCCGGTCGCGGTCCACCAGAGCCATCGGGATGCGAGATTCGGCGAAGACCGTCCAGAACGCACTCCGGGGCGGGCCGTTCGGGTGAGCGGGCTCTGGGTTGGCGTGCGGCATGTCGACAGGCGCACCGGCGATGGTCGTGCAGCTTACGCAAGCGGGGGCCGGCCAGCTATCGGCCGACTGGCGGACCCAGGGGTCAGCCGCGCTGGGCGATCGGCACGTAGTCGAGGTTGCGATCGCCCGTGTATATCTGGCGCGGACGGGCGATCTTCTGCTCGGCGTCCTGCACCATCTCGAGCCACTGGGCGATCCAGCCGCTCGTACGCCCGATCGCGAACATCACCGGGAACATCTCCACCGGCAGGCCCAGTGCCTCGTAGATCAGCCCGGAGTAGAAGTCGACGTTCGGATAGAGCTTGCGCGAGGTGAAGTACTCGTCGTCCAGCGCCCGCTTCTCGAGCTCGGTGGCCACGTCGAGCAGCGGGCTCTTGCCTCGCACCTCGAAGACGTCGTCGAGGTGTTTGCGAATGATGCGCGCCCGTGGGTCGTAGTTCTTGTAGACGCGGTGGCCGAAGCCCATGAGGCGCTCGTTGCCCGCCTTCACGCCCTCCAGGAAATCGGGGATGTTCTCCACGCTGCCGATCCGCTGCAACATGCGCAGCGCGGCCTCGTTCGCACCCCCGTGCAGGGGGCCGTACAGTGCTGCCACACCCGCGGCCACAGCCGTGTAGGGATCGACCTGGGTCGAGCCGACCGAGCGAACGGCGCTCGTCGAGGCGTTCTGTTCGTGGTCGGCGTGCAGGATGAAGAGCACGTCCAATGCGCGCTCCAGCCGCGGATCCGGCTCATATTTGAGCTCGGTCATCTTGTACATCATTCCGAGGAAGTTGCCGGCGTAGCTCAGCTCGTTGTCCGGGTAGACGTACGGCTGACCGACGTTGTGGCGGTAGGCGAAAGCGGCCAGCGTCGGCATCTTCGCCAGGAGGCGGATGATCTGCATGTCGCGGACTGCCACCTCGTGGATCTGGTTGGCGTCCGGGTAGAACGTCGACAGCGCCCCGACGGACGCGACGAGCATGCCCATCGGGTTGGCGTCATAGCGGAAGCCCTGCATGAAGTCCTTGACGTTCTCGTGCACGAACGTGTGGATCGTGACCTCGTGGACCCACTCGTCGAGCTGCGCCTGCGTGGGCAGCGAACCGTTGATCAGCAGGTAGGCGACCTCGAGGTAGCTGGACTGCTCGCACAGCTGCTCGATCGGGTACCCGCGATGCTGCAGCACGCCGGCCGCACCGTCGATGTAGGTGATGGCGCTACGGCAGGACGCCGTGTTCGTGTACGCGGGGTCGTAGGCCATCAGCCCGAAGTCGTCCTCGCCGGTCTTGATCTGCCTGAGGTCCATCGCCCGCACCGTGCCGTCGGCGATCGGCAGCTCGTAGGTCGCTCCCGTGCGGTTATCGGTGACCGTCAGCGTCTCGGCGCTCGTCTGCGCCTTGCCCGCGGGTGCGTCGGTGCGCGCAGGACTGGCCATTCAGCGCTGGACGAACCGCTTGTGCGCCGTGACCGCGCGAATGCGGGGCGGTGCGCCCGGCAGCGGCACGCGATGCGGGCCCCGCCTCGGTGGCCGCGGCAGCCGCGAGCGCGGGTGACGAGGATGCACAGGGCGGGGACGCGGCCCGATGCCACCGTCCTGCTCGGAGAAACCCTCGGGCGTCTGTCTCACCGCCCAGCGCACGATGAGAAACAGCGCGACCACAGGAATCTTCAGGAAGACCATGAGCCAGATGAAGGTCCACGCGTCCACTTGCGTTGATCGTATTACCCTCGCCGCAGCGGCACAACCCCGAGGGACGCGGATGGCCGAGGGGCCATCTGCGCCGGGCAAGACCTCAGCCGCGCAGCGCCAGCGGCGCGCCGGTGAACTGGGTCATCGCCTGGAGCTCGTGCAAGCGCGCGACGATCTCCTGTCCGGTCAGACGGGCGATGCGCTCGGTTCCGAACTCCTCGACGTTGAAGGACGCCAGCACGGTCGCGTGCGCCATCGCGCGCCGCAGGAGCTCCTCCGAGAGCTCCTGGCCGGGGTGGGCTGCGATGTATCCGACGAGTCCTCCCGCGAACGTGTCGCCCGCGCCCGTCGGGTCGATGACGCTCTCCAGCGGATAGGCCGGCAGTGCGAAGAAGCCCTGCTCGGTGATGAGCGCCGCGCCGTACTCCCCCTGCTTGGCGACGATCACGCTTGGACCGCGGGTCTCGCCCGCGGAGGGCGACCAGGACAGGACCTCCCGCGCGGCGCTGAGAAGATTCGGCTTGCCCGTCAGCTGGCGCAGCTCGGCGTCGTTGAGGATCACGCAGTCGACGTTCTCGATCGCGGCCACGAGCGAGTCGCGCGCGATGTCGATCCACAGGTTCATCGAGTCCAGCGCAACGAACTGCGCGTGTGGCAGTTGGCCCCTTACGTCACGCTGCAGGTCCGGCTGGATGTTCGCCAGGAACAGCACGTCGCTGGCCCGCGAGCGCTCTGACAACTTGGGCTGAAAGCCCTCGAACACGCCCAGCTGCGTGTCGAGCGTCTCGCGCGAGTTCAGATCCCAGCCGTACTCACCGCGCCAGAAGAACGTCCTGCCGCCCGGGATGCGCTCCACGTCGGAGACGTCGATGCTCCGCCGGCGCATCACCGCCAGCTCGTCCTCGCCGAAATCCTCGCCGACGGGGCCCACGACGTGCACGTCGTCGAAGAAGGAGGCCGCCAGGGCAAAATGCACCGCGGCGCCTCCGAGCATGCGCTCGCGCTCGCCGAAGGGCGTCCTCACGCTGTCAAAGGCGATCGATCCTACGACGGTGATCGGCATGGGCGCGCACCTTAGAGCACGACGTAGGAGCGGTGTCCCGTAGTCACCGCCGGCGGCGTGGCGAGCCCGCGAGGATGGCCGCAACGGCACTCCGATAGCCTCGATGCAATGCGCGCCATCCAGATGACCGAGTTCGGTGGCCCGGAGGTGCTCACGCTCTCCGAGCTGCCGATTCCGGTTCCCGGTCCCGAAGAGGTCCTCATCAAGGTGACGCGTGCGGGCCTGAACTTCGCCGACACGCACACCCGCACGAACTCCTACGTGCAGAAGGCGACGCTGCCGCTCGTACCTGGCGGCGAGGTCGCCGGGATCCGCGAGGACACGGGCGAGCGCGTGGTCGCGCTCGTCGGCAGCGGCGGCTACGCCGAGTATGCGACCGCTCCCTCCGAGCACGTCTTCCCGATTCCCGGCGCGCTCGACGACGGCACGGCGCTTGCGCTCATCGTTCAGGGGACGACGGCGTGGCATCTGTACCGGACCTCGGGGCGCGTGGCGGAGGGCGAGAGCGTCGTCGTGCATGGGGCGGCGGGCGGCGTGGGCTCGATCGCGGTGCAGCTGGGCCATCCGCTCGGCGCCGGCCGCGTGATCGCGACGGCCTCCAGCGAGGAGAAGCGCGCCGTCGCACTCGAGCTGGGCGCGGACGTGGCCGTCGATCCGGCGCCGGAGGGGCTGACAGAGCGGTTGATAGAGGCCAACGGCGGCAGGCTCGTAGACGTCGTCTTCGAGATGTCCGGCGGCGAGGTCTTCGACGCCTCCTACCGGGCGCTCGCCGCGTTCGGGAGAATCGTCGCGTACGGGATCGCGACCAACCAAGCCAACCAGGTCTCCACCGGGTCCCTGCTGCGTCACTCGCGCTCGGTCGTCGGCTTCTACCTCTTCCATTGCCTGCAGCGGCCCGGAATGTTCGGCGACGCGCTGGCCGAGCTGTTCGCCCGCGCGGCGCGCGGGGAGCTGAAGGCGATCGTCGGCGGCACCTACCCGCTCGATCAGGCCGCCCAGGCGCAGATCGACCTGCGCGAGCGGCGCACCACGGGCAAGCTCCTGCTCGATCCGGCCAGGTGAGCAAGTCCTTCGAAGATCTCGGGCTCTCCGAGCCCACCCTGCAGGCCCTGCGGGACGTCGGCTACGAGGCTCCCAGCCCGATCCAGGAGCAGGCGATCCCGGCGTTGCTCGAGGGTCGAGACGTGATCGGGCAGGCGCAGACGGGCACCGGCAAGACCGCCGCCTTCGGGCTGCCGATCATGGAGTACGTCGACCCATCCGAGTCTGAGGTGCAGGCGCTGGTGCTGACGCCGACGCGAGAGCTGTGCATCCAGGTCACGCAGGCGCTGCGCACCTACGGCGCACACGCCGGCGTCGACGTGGTGGCCGTGTTCGGTGGAGCGCCGATCCGCACGCAGCAGGCGCAGCTGCGCGCCGGCGGGCACGTCGTCGTCGGGACGGTCGGACGGGTGCTCGACCTGATCTCCCGCCACTCGCTGGTGCTGCACGACTGCCGCTTCGTGGTGCTCGACGAGGCCGACGAGATGCTCGATCTCGGCTTCCTGGAGGACGTCGAGAAAATTCTCTCGCTGACGCCCTCCAGCCGCCAGACGGCGCTCTTCTCGGCGTCGATGCCGCCGCCGATCCGCAAGCTCGCCGACCACTACATGTACGACCCCACGATCATCCAGGTCGAGGCGGCGACGCTCACGATCGATACGGTCGCGCAGTTCCAGCTCCCGGTCAGCGCCAAGGACAAGCCCGACAAGCTCGTCGAGGTGCTCCGCGCCGAGGCGCCGGAGCAGGCGATCGTGTTCGTACGCACCAAGGTCCGCTGCGACCAGCTGTTCCGCATCCTTCGCGACCGGGGCCTGAACGTGCGCGCGCTGCATGGGGACATGTCCCAGGGCTCGCGCGACGGGGTGATGCTGGCCTTCAAGGGGGGACATGTCCCGATTCTCGTGGCAACCGACGTCGCGGCCCGCGGGCTTGACATCTCCACCGTGACCCATGTCATCAACTACGACGTGCCCACGAGCCCGGACACCTACGTGCACCGCATCGGGCGCACCGGCCGCGTGGGCCGCTCGGGTCGTGCGATCACGTTCGTCGAGGACCGCCAGAAGCGCGAGCTCGAGGCGATCGAACGCCACATCGGCACGACCATCACGACGTGGAAGGAGGGAGCCGTCGCGCCGCCCACGCCGGTTCGCGAGCGGCCTCGCAGACACTCCAAGCCCCGCATATCGCGCGATGGCGCCGAGCCCTACACGAAGCTCATGCTCGGCGGCGGGCGCAGCGCGGGCCTGCGTGTGGCCGACATCGTGAGCGCGATCACCTCATCCGCGGGCCTGGATGGCGAGGCCGTGAGAGACGTGCAGGTGCTCGACCGCTTCTCCTTCCTCTCCGTTCCGGCGACCGAGGCCGACCGCGTGATCGAGGCGCTCGACGGCGGCACCCTGCGCGGGCGCGAGGTGAGCCTCGAGCGCGCGCGGGTAAGGTAGGAGCATGTCAACCGCCACCATGCAGACCACGGAGGGCCCGATCGTCTTCGAGTTGTTCGACGAGGACGCCCCCAAGACCGTCGAGAACTTCCGCAAGCTCGCCACCGACGGCTTCTACGACGGGCTCACCTTTCACCGCGTCATCAAGGACTTCATGATCCAGGGTGGCTGTCCCCAGGGGACGGGCACGGGCGGACCGGGCTACACGTTCGAGGATGAGATCAACCCGCACAAGGTCGTTCGCGGCGCGCTGGCGATGGCGAACGCGGGGCCCGACACCAACGGCTCGCAGTTCTTCATCGTGACCGCCGACGCATGTCCCTGGCTCGACGGCAAGCACACCGTCTTCGGCCAGGTGAGCGAGGGCATGGACGTCGTCGACCGTCTCGAGGGCGTGACCACGGGCGGCGGCGATCGGCCGAGCGAGCCGATCGGCGTCGCCTCGATCGAGCTCTCCGACTAGCAGCCCGTCGACCCTTCGGCGACGGCCGCCATGCCACCGTCGGAGTAGTCTTGTTCCTCACAAAGCTGAACTAGCAGGGGAGAGTCACACATGGCCACTGTCGAGCAGCGCCCAGCCGAGACCCAAGGCGGCGTCGCAGCCGCCAGCGAGGATGCCGGCAAGGGCATCCCGGTCGAGAATCCCGCCACCGGCGAGATCATCGCCACGGTCCCCGATCTCGGCCCGGAGGCCGTCGCGGAGATGGCAGCGCGCGGCCGTGCTGCCCAGCCTGCCTGGGACGCCTTCGGCTTCGACGGACGCGCCCGGGTGCTGCTGCGCGCGCAGAAGTGGCTGATGGACAACGCCGAGCAGGTCGTCGCGACGATCGTCTCCGAGACCGGGAAGACCTTCGAGGACGCCTCGCTCGCGGAGATCGGCTATGCGGGGAACGCTTTCGGCTTCTGGGCTCGCGAGGCGCCCCACTACCTGGGCGACGAGCGCGTCAAGAGCAGCCAGGTGCTGGTCAAGGGCAAGAAGCTCCTGATGCGCTACCGGCCGCTCGGTCTGATCGGCGTGATCGGTCCCTGGAACTACCCGCTGACCAACTCCTTCGGTGACTGCATCCCGGCGCTCGCCGCCGGCAACTCGGTGATCCTGAAGCCCTCGGAGATCACCCCGCTCACCTCGCTGCTGATGGCCGAAGGCCTGCGAGAGTGCGGGCTGCCGGAGAACGTGCTGCAGATCGCGACCGGGCGCGGAGAGACGGGGGCGGCCCTTGTCGAGCATGTCGACATGATCATGTTCACCGGGTCCACGCGGACCGGCACGAAGGTCGCAGAGGGCGCCGCGCGCCGGCTGATCCCCGCCTCGCTCGAGCTCGGCGGCAAGGACCCGATGCTGGTTCTCTCCGACGCCGACGTCGAGCGGGCTGCCAACTTCGCCACCTACTACTCGATGCAGAACGCGGGGCAGACGTGCATCTCGATCGAGCGTGTGTACGTGGAGGAGCCCGTTTACGACGACTTCGTGGCGAAAGTCTCCGAGAAAGTGCGTGCGCTGCGGGTCGGCAAGCCCGAAGGGCCCGGCTCGGTCGAGGTGGGTGCGATCACATTCCCGCCTCAGCTGGACACGATCAAGGATCACGTCGCCGACGCGGTGCAGAAGGGCGCACGAGTGCTGGCGGGCGGCAACGAGGTGCAGGGACCCGGGCGGTTCTTCGAACCGACGGTCCTCGTGGACGTCGACCACTCGATGAAGATCATGACCGAGGAGACCTTCGGCCCGACGCTGCCGATCATGAAGGTCAGCGACACGGAGGAGGCGGTGCGGCTCGCCAACGACTCCCCTTACGGGCTTGGCGCCTCGGTCTTCACCCGCGACACCACGCGCGGCGAGGAGGTCGCGAAGCAGATCGAAGCCGGCGCCGCGAACGTCAACGACGCGATGATCAACTACACGGTGCTCGAGCTGCCGATGGGCGGCGCGAAGGCCTCGGGGCTCGGCTCGCGGCACGGCGCAGGAGGCATCCGCAAGTACTGCTCGCAGCAGGCGATCGTGATCACGCCGAAACTCGCGCTCAAGAAGGAACTGTTCATGTACCCGTACAAGAGCCGCACGTCGCGACTGCTGGCGGGCCTGTTCAAGCTGATGTACGGGCGCGGCAAGCGCGCCTGAGGCGCGGCGGGCTCAAAGCACCTTCTCTCCTGCTCGCAGCGACATGCCGAGCAGCCGCTCGAGCGCCGGGATGGTCGTCTCCGCGCTCGTGTGGTGGACGGTCGCCATCCCGAGCTCCTCGGCGGGCGGGAGGTTGAAGGGCAGGTCGTCGACGTAGACGCAGCGCTCGGCAGCCACCTGCGCGCGCTCGGCGCCGAGCTCGTACATGCGCCGGGCGGGCTTGCGGATTCCCTCCTCGCCCGAGATCGCCACGCCGTGGAAGATCTGCGAGAAGAGATCGACGGGGTAGCGGTGAACCCCCCATGAGTTCGACACGAGACCGGTGCGCACGCCAGCGTCGTGGGCGATGCGCACGGCATCGAGCATCTCCGTGTCCGGTAAGACGCCGGCGAAGAGGCCGTCGATCAGCCCGTCGGGCTCGACGTCGATCAGCGCGGCGAACCGACTCTCGAAGGCGTGCTCCTCGAGCTCACCGGTCTCCAGCGCGATCAGCAGCTCGCGCGCGGCGGGGTCGGTCCTGAAGCGGCCAAGAACCGCCTTGGGGTCGATCTTCGAGTCGACGCAGAACGCGTGGAAGGAGGCGAACAGGTTGGTCGTCAGCACCCCGCCCCAATCGACCAGCAGGCCGCTGCGCAGCTGACCGTTGTCTCCGTGGACCATCTCGTTCTCGGGAGCGCTCGCGTCCCCGGCGGGCTGCGGCTCACGCACGTCCCGGGCCTCAGCCACCGCGCGCCACCGTTTCGGCTTGGCGGGCCAGCTCGAGCACGCCGTCGCCGAACTGCTTCAGGTAGGGATCGTCGGTGGTGCCCGAGATCGCCCGCTTGTAGTTGCCCTCCATGAAGACGATCGACTTCCACAGCGCGAGCGCCGTGTACCAGCGGATGTTCACCATCGAGCGCCCCGAACGCTCCTCGTAGCGGGCAACGAGCTCGGCGCGGGTCGGAAAGCCGTCAGCGCGCGTGACGCTGCCGAGCGCATCACGCAGGCCAACCTGCGGATCGCCGGCCTCGGTCCACATCATGCAGAGGTAGCCGAGGTCGGCGAGCGGGTCGCCGATCGTGGCCATCTCCCAATCGAGCACGGCGGCCAGCCTCGCGGGGCGCCCGAGGGCGAAGATGGTGTTGCCGAGACGGTAGTCGCCGTGGACGATCGTGGCCGCAGGAGAGCTCGGCAGGTGCTCGGAGAGCCAGCTGCCGACGGTTTCGACGGCCGCGATCTCGCGCGTCTTGTTCAGCTCCCACAGCCCGGAGAATCGGCGCAGCTGGCGTTCGAGGTAGCCGGTCGGCTTGCCGAAGTCCTCGAGCCCGGCCGCCCGCCAGTCGACCCCATGGATCTCGACAAGCGAGTCGATCAGCTCCTCGGCAATGGTGCGGCGCTCGTCCGGCGTGTCGAGCGCCGGCGGGATGCTGGTGACGATCACGTCGCCCTCGATCCGCTCCATCACGTAGAACGGCGCGCCGATCACGGCCGGGTCATCGCACACCGCGAGCACGTCCGGCACGCGCGCCGGCGTGTTCCACAGCGCGGTCAGCAGGCGGGCCTCCCGCAGCACGTCGTGCGCGCTCGGTGGCAGCGGCGGGCGGGGCGGGCGGCGCAGCACCATCTCTCTGCCACCGCGCTCGATCAGGTACGTCACGTTGGAGTGGCCGTCACCGATCGGGCTCGCCTCGATCTCTCCCTCGCCGAGGCCGTGCTCGTCGAGGAAGCTCATCAGCGGCTCGAGCACGAGCAGCGGCGGACGGCTGTTCTCGCCGGCCTGCTCGGGGATCCGGACGATGTCGTCGGGCGCGATCGGAATGCTCATCGGCGCGAACGGTATCGACTGGGGAGGCCTCGAGCTCCCCCTACGATGAGTGTCATGCCCGAGCTGCCAGAGGTCGAGATCACGTCGCGGCTGCTGGATCGCGCCCTGACGGGCGCCGAGATCTCCTCGGCGCTCGCGCCTGGGATCAACGCCCTGAAGACCTTCGACCCGCCACTGTCGGCGCTCGAGGGACGGCGGATCACGGGCGTGCGTCGCCGCGGCAAGCACCTGATCGTCGATGTCTCCGGAGAGCTCGCCCTGCTGATCCACCTGATGTCCGCCGGCCGGCTGCAGCTGTACGAGAAGCGCGCCGGACCCCGCGACCGCACCTCGAGGCTGCTGCTCAGGGTGCGCACGAAGCCTGCGGGCGGCGACGACGAACCCGTGGGCGGCCTGCCTGTCGGCGAGGAGGACGGACGAGAGCTCGAGCTGCGGCTGCGCGAGTTCGGCTCGAAGCAGGCCGCGTGGGTGAAGCTGCTGCGTGCGGGCGAGCTCGAGCAGGAGGACTCACTCGCGACGCTTGGGCCGGAGGCCTGGCCGGAGCCGCCCTCGCTCGAGGAGCTGCTGGACGCCCCGCGCCCGTTGCACACGCTGCTGCGCGACCAGCGCGTGATCGCGGGAATCGGACGCTCGTGGGTCGACGAGATCCTCTGGGAGGCGATGCTCTCGCCGTACAAGCGCGGCGGCGACCTCGATGGGGAGGAGGCCGCGCGCCTGCGCGACGCGGTGGTTCAGACGCTCGCCGGCGCGATCGCCCACTACGAGCAGGTGATCGCTCTGCCGATCCCCGACAAGCTGCCGATGCCTCTGCGGGTCCACCGCCACCAGGGCGAGCCCTGTCCGCGCTGTGCCACCAAGCTTGAGGCCGTCCACTTCGAGGACTACGTGATCGCCTACTGCCCCACCTGCCAGACCGAGGGGCGCGTGCTGAAGGACCGCAGGCTGTCGAGACTGCTGCGCTGAGCAACAGCTTGACAGGCGTTCCGCGGCAGGCGTGCGCGGCGGCGTTACTTGACCAGCCCGATCACATGACCCTCGGGGTCCGCGAACAGCGCGATGCTCGGGCCGTTCGGAACGTCCATCGGCGGCTGGATCGTGCGGCCCCCCGCGGACTCGATCTGCTGGAGCGCGGCCGCCAGATCGTCAACTTCCACATAGAAGGTCACGTGACCAGCGCTGCTGTCGGGCGGAGACCCGATGCCGCCGGCGATGCCGCCCTCGGCCCCTGTCGAGACCATCGCGTAGGTGGGCATCACCGGGTTCAGCTCCCAGTCGAACACCTTCCCGTAGAAGGCCTGCAGCGCCTCGGCGTCTTTGCCGAGAACCTCGAAGTGAACCACTGGATTTGGCATTGCTCCTCCTGACTGTCGTGTCGGCGCTGGTGTCGTGCGAGCAGCCTAGCGCCGGGTGCGATCGCACATGTGAAGCAGCTGGGCAGCTGCTTCACGAGCCGTGGATCAGCCCTCTGCGCGTCCGGACCCGATCAGGACCTCCCATCCCGGTGCGACGGTGTTCCACATCTCTGACATCTGGCCGCATGTTCCGACGTCCGGACCTGTCGGAGCGAGCTATACGATCCAAGCATGATCGACCCCGGGCAGCGGGCACCGGACTTCGAGCTGCCCGACCAGGACGGGCGGCTCGTGACGCTCTCCCACTACCGCGGAACGCCCGTCGTCGTCTACTTCTACCCCAAGGCCGAGACCCGTCGATAGCCGACGGCGGGTACCTGTGGCTTCCGACAAAGAGCCCGAGCTGAGTTCGGCGCAACCGGAGGGTGCTGGCGCGTTCGCGCTTCCGCGTGACTTCCTCACGCTTCCGCCGAAGGAGCGCCGGGAGATCGTCTGGAGCATGGCGCGGACCCGCTCGCGTCGCCGCGAGTCGCTCGCCGAGACGATCCAGCACGCGAACGAGGATGGAGAGCCTGCCGTCATACCCGCTCTGACCGTGGCTCTCGAAGTCGATCCCGACACCCTCGTCAAACGACACGCCGCATACGGTCTGGCGTGCATTCCAGACCAAGCTGTCGTTCCCGCGCTTCGCGGCGCGTTGCCCTCGGCCGACCGCGCCACCAAAGGTCATGCGATCCTCGCGCTCGGACGCCTGCGCGCACGTGAGGCGGTGCCGGATCTCGTGCTCTTGCTCGATGATCGGTACGCACGAATGCTCGTTGCGGACGCCCTCGTCGAAATCAGTGATGAGTGTGCGCTAGCGCCGTTGAGGCGCGCTGCCGCGCGCGGCTCGCCCTTCCGTCGACACCGGCTGCGGAAGCGCGTGTCGACGTTGGAGACAGCACTCGGCGACAGCCCATCGAGATAGACGTGGCTAGGATTGGCCCCCGATGATCGGAGCCGGCGACAAGGCCCCCGACTTTCGGCTGCCCGACCAGGACGGGCGGCCGGTGAAGCTCTCCGACTACCGTGGAAAGCCGGTCGTGGTCTACTTCTACCCCAAGGCCGACACGCCGGGCTGCACCACTCAGGCCTGCGGCGTGCGCGACCACGAGGCCGACTATGGAGCCGTCGGCGCGACGGTCCTCGGCATCTCGCCCGACCCGGTGGCGAAGGTCAAGAGATTCCACGACAAGCAGGCGCTCAACTTCACCCTGCTGGCGGACGAGGACCACGCCGTCGCCGAGGCATACGGGGTGTGGGCGTCGAAGTCGATGTACGGCCGCACATACATGGGCAACGAGCGCACGACCTTCGTCATCGACGCCGGCGGCCGGGTGTCGGCGGTGCTGCGCAAGGTGAAGCCCGGCGAGCACGACGAGCAGGCGTTGAAGGCACTCGCCGAGTTGCACTAACCCACATCCAGGAGGCGGCATGGCAAGGCTCAGATTCCAGATCTCGATGTCACTCGACGGCTTCGTCGCCGGGCCGAATCAGAGCGAGGAGAACCCGCTGGGCGAGGGAGGTATGCAGCTTCACGAGTGGGCCTTCGAGCTGGCCGCCTGGCGTGAGCCCCACGGCCAGCCGGGCGGCGAGGTCAACGCGTCGACGCGCGTCGTCGAGGAGTCGCTCGAGAACGTCGGAGCCACGGTGATGGGTAGGAAAATGTTCGGCGGCAGCGGGCCGTGGGGCGAGGATCCCTGGGAAGGCTGGTGGGGCGAGGACCCGCCCTTTCACACACCCGTCTTCGTCGTCACCCATCACGCGCGCCCACCCGTCGCCAAGCGCGGAGGCACCACGTTCACGTTCGTCACCGACGGCATCGAGTCCGCCCTCGAGCAGGCGCGCTCTGCGGCCGAGGGCAAGGACGTCGCCCTGGGCGGTGGCGCCAGCGTCGCCCAGCAGTATCTGAAGGCGGGGCTCCTCGACGAGATGCAGATCCACCTCGTCCCCGTCCTGCTCGGCGACGGCGCGCGTCTCTTCGAGAACCTCGCCGGCGCGGAGCCGGGGCTCGAGCTGGTCGACTCGGTCGCGGCCCCCGGCGTCACGCACCTCACCTACCGCGTGGGCGAGTGAGCCGGCCGCCCGCCTCACGGCGGCTCGGAGATCACCAGCCGAAGCGCGCCGTCAAAGCTGTCCTGCTCGCGCAGCCGGCCTTGCTCGGCGTCCCATGCCCCTGAGCTCAGCGCAGCTGCGAGTCGGTCGACGATCCGATCCTCGACTCCGGGATCGAGCAGCCTCCACATCGACTGCGCGCCACGGATGCTGGGGTCCAGCAGCGCCTCGGGCCGCCGCCAGAAGGCCTCGAAGAAGCCGTCGACGCAGTCGCCCGGCGTCGGGATCCGCTCGACCCGCGTGCGCCCCCCGAGTGCAGCAGCGACGTCCTCGATGAGGGGGAACCGCGGGCGCTCTATCACGAGCCCCTCGCGGAGGAACTCCTGCTGCCAGGGCGGCAGGTCGTCGAGCTCGAAGGTGAAGATCACCACGGGGCCGCGGGACACCCTGCGAAGCTCGGCGAGGCCGGCCCACGGAGGCTCCCAGTGGTGGATCGTCACGCACGCCATCGCCGCGTCCACCGCGTCGTCGTCCAACGGCAGCGCCTCCGCGCGGGCGTCGATCGCCGGCGCGGCGTCCTGCGGTCGCTGGGCGCGCATCGTGGCGCTTGGCTCGACTGCGAGCACCCAACGATCGTGGGGCTCGTAGGAGCCCGTTCCAGCGCCGACGTTGAGCACTGTGCGCGCATGGCCGAGCGCCGCGTGGATCCGCGCGGCGATACGAGGGTCGGCGCGGCGATGCAGCGCGTAGGTCCGGCCGTGGCGCTCGTAGTCGACGCGCGAGCTCACACGCTTCTCCTATCTCGTGCTCACGGACGTCGAAAGCGTGGGACAGGCGGCGAGCGTCTGGTAGACGACGCAGTAGCGCTCGGTGAGCTCGAGCAGCTTCGCGAGCTGCTCTGCGGTGGCGTCGCTGTCGAGGTCGAACGAGAGCCGGATCGCGCTGAAGCCAACCGGGGCGTCACGCTCGACCCCGAGCGTTCCTCGGAAGTCAAGATCCCCCTCCGCCCGGACGCCCCCCGACCTCACCGGGATGCCGAGTGAGGTGGCCACGGCCCGCATCGTGACGCCCGCACAAGCGACCAGCGCCTCGAGCAGCATGTCGCCCGAGCACAGCAGCGAGCCGTCGCCGCCGCTGGCCGGATGCAGCCCGGCCTGCGCGATCGCCCGTCCGGACTGGACCGAGCAGGAGATGCCCTCATCGAGGATCCCGCTCGCCTCGAGCGTCAGCAGCGCGGTAGCCGGCTCTTCGCGGTAGCGCTGCTTCAGCGGAGCTTGCACAGCCTGTAGCTGGTCGCGGTCCACCCGCAGATCCTACGATGCGCGCCATCCGTGCTACAGTGAACCAGATGGTTCAGTATCAAGCCCAGCTCGACGGGGCCTTCGCGGCGCTGGCAGACCCGACGCGGCGGGCGATCCTCGAGCGGCTGGGAAACGGCAGCGCCACGATCAGCGAGCTCGCAGAGCCGTTCGGGATGTCGCTGACCGGGATGAAGAAGCACGTGCGGGTTCTGGAGGACGCAGAGCTCGTGAGCACCGAGAAGGTGGGCCGAGCTCGCACGTGCAGCCTCGGCCCGCGACGGCTGGAGGACGCCCAGCGGTGGATCGAGACCTACCGGCAGGTGCTGGACGGTCGCCTCGATCGCTTCGGCGAGCTCCTCGAAAAGACAAAGGAGAGTTCCGATGACCAATGACCAGCTGGGGAGCGCAAGCACCGCCGCCACGGTGTTGAGCACCCCCTCCGATCGCGAGATCGTCAGCGAGCGGATCTTCGACGCGCCCCGGGCGCGCGTGTTCGCGGCCTACACCGACCCTGAGCTGATCCCCGAGTGGTGGGGACCGCGGAGCATGACCACGACGGTCGACCAGATGGACGTCCGAGCCGGCGGCGCGTGGCGCTTCCTCACGCGCGACCCTGACGGCGAGGAGATCGGCTTCAGGGGCGTCTACCGCGAGGTCACGCCGCCTGAGCGGATCGTGCAGACGTTCGAATGGGAGGGCATGCCCGGGCACGTGATCGTGGATACGGCGACGTTCGAGGATCTCGGCGGGCGTACGAAGGTGACGACGGTCTCGCTTTTCCACACGACCGAGGAGCGCGACGGGATGCTGGCCTCGGGCATGGAGCAGGGTTTGACCGAAACGCACGACCGCATGGCCGAGCTGCTCGCGCGGTAAGAGCCCGACCACGGCAAGTGCGAGCGTCGGGTTCCTCGCCAAGGAGAGGCGGGAGGGCTCGGCGCTCGGAGCCGGCTGCGCTAAGGGTGGATCGTCTCGCGCGCCTCGAGCATCGCGACGAACTTGGCGAGGCGCCGCGTGCGCGTCTCGGGCCGCTTCGCATCCTGGAGTCGGTAGAGGATCGCGTAGCGATTCTGGCTCGAGAGCTGCTCGAAGAACGCCTTCGCCTGCGGGCGGGCATCGAGCTCACGCTGGAGGTCGAGGGGAACGGTGATGCTCCGCTGTCCCTCGTAGGCGGCGTCCCAGCGGCCGTCTGCCCTGGCCCGCTCGACCTCGGCGAGGCCCGCCGGACGCATGCTGCCCTCGGCGATCAGCCGCTCGGCCGTCTCGCGGTTGATCCGTGACCACCTGCTGCGCCGGCGCCGGGGAGTGAAGCGCTGCAGGAAGTGCCGCTCGTCGAGTGCCTCGCGTCTTCCGTCGATCCAGCCGAAGCAGAGGGCGATCTCGAGCACCTCGGGGTAGCGGACGCTGGCGATGCCGGCGTCCTTCTTCGCCATCTTGATCCACACGCCCTCGCAGGCCGCGTGGCTGTCCTCGAGCCACTGCTCCCAGGCTACGGCGGAGCGGAAAGGAAGCGTCGGAAGGTCATCGTCGGCGCCCATGCGCTGCAGGCTAGCTCCCCGGGAACCGGGTCTTGGCGGATCAGCGGATCCAGCCGCGCCGAGGTGATCGTTTCGCGCAGGGTCTGCAGCGCATCGTGCCTTGGGCGCCAGCGCAGCTCGCGTCGCGCCTTCGTCGTGTCCATGATCGTCGGCACCCGGAAGGCGGCGATCCACTGGGCCCGCGCGGGAAGGAAGCCCAGTCGCGAAACCATCTCCGCCACGGCGTCGACGGCGAGCTCCGGCACGGGTAGCGAGTACCAGCCGAGCTCGTCGGCGAGTTGCTTGACCGTCAGCTCGCCCGGGCCCGCGAGGTTGTATACGCCGGGCGCTCCGCGTCCGAGGACCGCGGCGCGCATCGCGCTCGCGACGTCGTCGTGATGGACCAGCTGGAAGGGGACGCCGGGATCGGGCAGCACGGGCTTGAGGATCGGCACGCCGTCGAGGAGTCGCAGGACGGCGGCCGGCAGCCGCTCGGAGATCTGGCTGTAGGGCAGGCTGTCGATCAGCAGCGGAGCGTCCTGCCCGCCCACGATGCACGGGCGGAAGACGTACGCCTCCGTCTTGGCGCCGGCGAGCGTGTCCTGCAGGAGCGCCTCGACCTCGGCCTTGTGGGCCGAGTAGTAGTGGCTCGCCGTTCCCCGCGCGGGCACGTCCTCGGTCAGCGGCTGGGGGTTGTCGCGATGGAAGCCGTAGGCCGCCACCGAGGAGGCGTAGATCAGCCGCTTCGCCCCGGCGGCGACCGTCGCCTCGAAGACGTTGCGCGACCCGTCGAGGTTGACGGTACGGCTCTCCTGCTCGCCGCCCATGATGATGAACGCGAGGTGGACGACAACGTCGGCCTCTGCGACGAGCTCCGCCACCGCCGCGCTGTCGAGCACGTCGCCGCGGCGGTAGGAGACCTTCTTCCAGCCGCTCTCGGCCGGGTCGAAGGGCCTGCGCGCCATGCCCAGCACCCGGCCCACCTCGCGCGAGCGCTCGAGCGCCGAGACCACGGCCTGGCCCATCTCACCCGTCGGCCCGGTCACCGCGACTGTGAGGCCGGCGGGCTTCGCCGATCGGGATGCCATCGCAGGGTTGTAGCGCATCTTCTGCAGCGCCGAGCGGGCAGCTGGCCGGGCGGCTCGCTTGTTGCGGACTGTCGGAGTCCCAGGCGAGGGCCGCGTCCCTACGCTTGAGGCTGTGCCAGCCCCTCCGGCGTCCAGCTCGATCGCTCACAGCCTCAGCGTCTTCTTCGAAGCGGTCGGCAAGTTCTTCGCCGACCTGGCGGCGGTCGAATGGCTCGCGCTGCTGCTCGCGCTCCTGTTCTTCGGGCTGAACCTCACGGTGCGCTCACGCGCGGACTTCAACAGCCTTCGTGCCGCCTACCCGGCTACTCCCTTCCAGTGGCGGCGCATCTGGGGCGCGTATTTCGCGGCCGTCGGCTTCAACAACCTCGTGCCCGCGCGCGGAGGGGACCTCATCAAGCTGTTCCTCACGCGCTCGTCGATTCCGGGCTCCACGTTTGCGACCGTGTACGCGGCCTTCCTCGTCCAATCCATATTCGACGCGTCCGTCGGCGTGCTCGTGCTCATCTTCGCCTTCACCCAGGGCGTGTTCCCGAAGCCGCCGCAGTTCGCGAAACTGAACTCGTTCGACATCGCCTACCTCGCCGAACACTTCCGCTTCACGCTCTTCCTGATCACCGCTCTGGGCGTCATCGGCCTGTCCGCGTTCGCGATCCTGTCGGTGCGCGTGAAGGCTTTCTGGGCTCGCCTGCGGCAGGGGTTCACGATCCTCAGCGATCGTCGCCGATACCTGCGCGAAGTCGTCTCGCTGCAGGCGGTCGGCTGGATGTGCCGCTTCGCCGCCTTCTGGTTCATGCTCGATGCGTTTCGCGTCGGCGGCTCGATCAGGAACGTGCTGCTCGTCTTCGGCGTGAACCAGGTCGCGGGCGCCGTCCCGTTCACGCCCGGCGGCGCCGGGGTGCAGCAGGCGCTGCTGGTGAAGGTGTTCGCGGCGAGCGCCTCAACCACCGTGGTCGCCGCCTACTCGGTCGGCCAGCAGATCGCGATTGCGGCGTTCACGGCGCTCGTCGGCCTGGCGGCGGTGGTATTCATCTTCCGCTTCCGCTCCTTCGGAGAAGTGATCCGCGCGGGACGGGCCTCCCGCGACGCCGAGGAGGAGGCGGAGCGCGCCGGCGGGGACGGCAGGGGAGATGACGAACCGTTTGCCGATGAGGAGGACCCGCCGAGTCGCCCCCCGCGCCCGCGCGGAGCCCGAGCGCGCTACTGAAGGCCCTCGCGCGCCTCGCGCACGAGGGTCACGGCCTCGGGAAAGACACGGGCCATGACGGTGCGGATCTCCTCGGCCTGGGCATCGGCGTTGCCCTGCACGTTGACGCGGGCGATGGCGGCGACGGTGAGGTCGACAGCGAGCTTGATCGCGTTGTCCGCCCACACCAGACGCTGCTGGCCCTGCATCTGTTCTGCGAACTCCGCGAGCCGCCGCTGCAGCTCCTCCGGGTCGCCGAACAGGTCGCCGAGGCCGCCGCTCTCCATGGTCGCATCATAGACTGCCCTGCTCGTGCCCAGCGCAAGCGAGATCCGTGAGCAGACCGCCCAGGAGCTGGAGCGGCGCAAGCGCCTGGCCGTGCCCGCCTTCGCCGGCGGGATTCTGTACCTGCTGAGCGCCGTCGCGATCGCGGGCGTCCTGAGGGGCGCGCCCACCGTCGGGCTCCTCCAGGGCCTCGAACCGGCGCTTCGCGGCGAAGTCAACCCCCACGTGAGCCCGCGGGCGAGCGAGGTGAAATTCATCAGCCACCAGGCGTTCGGCCTGATCTCCGCCAGCGTGCTCGCCGCGATCGCGATCGGCGTACTCACGCTCGTCCTGTTGCTGCTGGCCGATGCCAGCCGCTTTCGGAAGCCGACGATGTGGCCGGGGGCGCGGCCGCTGGTGCTCTACGGAGGCATCGCGTTCGCCGTCGTCAGCCTCGGTCATCAGATCGTCGGTGCGATCGAGACCCACAAATTCGCGACCGGGCACGACTTCTCCAACCACGCCGTCGATCAGGCGCTGACGAAGGGTGCGCTGAACATGATCGTCGTGTACCTCGCTCTGATCGCCGCGGTCGCGCTCGCTGGAGGCACGATCGTCGTCTCGATGAACGCCCAACGCGTCGGGTTGATCCCTCGCTGGATGGGCATTCTCGGCATCTTCACGGGCGTGCTGATCTTCCTGCCGATCGGCGGGGCCCAGCTGCAGGTCGTTCCCGCCTTCTGGCTCGTGATGCTCGGTGTGCTGTTCATGGGCCGCTGGTCCAAAGGCGACCCCCCGGCGTGGGCCGCAGGAGAGGCGCGACCATGGCCGTCGGCGGCCCAGGCGCGCGCCGAAAGGCAGTCCGGCGAGCCGGGCGGCAACGGGAGGCGCGCCTCCTCCAAGCCCGCAGCGGACGTCACGCCCGCGCCGGCTCAGCCGGCCTCCGGGGGCTCCTCGCGCAGGCGGCGGCGCAAGCGAAAGGCGCGCGGCTGAGCGCCCGCTGGCGCGGCAGCGACGTCCACTGAGGCTCGATCGGGCCGGTAGAGTCAAGCGATGGGCACCAGACCGGAGGAGGCCGAGGGCGAGGCGCTCGACCGGGAGCTCGCCGGTCTGCTCGACGTCGAGAGCTTCGAACCCTCACCCGAGTTCCGTGAGGGGGCTCGGCTGAGCGATCCCGCCGTCTACGCCGAGGCTGCCGGCGACCCGCAGGCGTGGTGGGCACGGCAGGCCGAGGCGCTCTACTGGTTCAGACGGTGGGACTCGGTCCTCGATGACTCCAACCCGCCGTTCTACAGGTGGTTCGTGGGGGGCAGGCTCAATGCGTCCTACAACTGCCTGGACCGTCACGTGCTGGCGGGCCGGGGGGATCGCGTGGCGCTGCACTGGCGGGGCGAGCAGGGGCAGGAGCGCGACATCACCTACGCGCAGCTGCTCGCCGAGGTGGAGCGCTTCGCAAACGCGCTGAAGTCGCTGGGCGTCGGCAGCGGCGACGTCGTCGGGATCTACCTCCCGATGATCCCCGAGGTGGTCGTCGCGATGCTCGCCTGTGCCCGCATCGGAGCGCCCCACAACGTCGTCTTCGGCGGCTTCTCCGCCGAGGCGGTGCGCGAGCGGATGGAGTTCTCCGAGGCGAGGGCGCTGATCACCGCCGACGGTGCGGCGCGCAAGGGAAAGACCGCTGCGGTGAAGGATCGCGTCGACGAGGTGATGGGCGATCTCGGCACGCTCGAGAAGATCGTGGTGGTCAGAAGCACGGGCACGCCGTGCCAGATGCGAGAGGGGCGCGACTTCTACTACGACGAGCTCCTTGCAGCCGCCGATCCCGACTGCCCTGCAGAGCCGCTGGACGCCGAGCATCCGCTTTACATCCTCTACACGTCGGGCTCGACGGCCAAGCCCAAGGGGATCCTGCACACGACCGGCGGCTATCTCACGGGAGTGACGGCCACGCACCGGTACGTCTTCGATCTGAAGCCGCAGTCAGACGTCTACTGGTGCGCGGCCGACGTCGGCTGGGTCACCGGGCACTCGTACATCGTCTACGGGCCGCTGGCCAACGGGGCCACCTCGGTGATGTGGGAGGGCGCCCCCGACTATCCCAACAAGGGCATCTGGTGGGAGCTCGTCGAGCGCTATGGGGTGACGATCCTCTACTGCGCGCCCACGGCGATCCGGGCATGCATCAAGTGGGGCGCCGAGTGGCCCAACCGCCACGACCTGTCCTCGCTGCGACTGCTCGGCTCGGTGGGCGAGCCGATCAACCCGAAGGCGTGGCTCTGGTACCACAAGGTGATTGGCGGGAGCCGTTGCCCGATCGTGGACACGTGGTGGCAGACCGAGACCGGAGCGATCATGATCACGCCGCTTCCGGGGATCACCGCGACCAAGCCGGGCTCGGCGACGCATCCGTTCCCGGGGGTCGAGGCGGACGTGCTGAGCGAGTCCTCGGGCGAGCCGGTCGCCGAGGGTCAGGGCCTGCTGGTGCTGACCCGTCCCTGGCCTTCGATGCTCCGCACGCTCTATCGGGAGCCGGACCGCTTCGTCGAGACCTATTTCAAGCGTTTCGGCGCCGAGACCTATCTCGTCGGCGACGCCGCCCGCCGTGACGGCGACGGCTACCTCTGGGTGATCGGCCGTATCGACGACGTCGTCAACGTCTCCGGCCACCGGCTCTCGACGGCCGAGGTCGAGTCGGCGATCGTCGCTCATCCCGACGTTGCCGAGGCGGCGGTGATCGGCCAGCACGACGAGGACACCGGACAGGCGATCGTCGCCTTCGTGACGCTCCAGGGAGACCTCGAGGGCGACGAGGAGACGGTCGATGGCATCCGTGCGACGGTGGCCGATCGTATCGGCAAGTTCGCACGTCCGAAGCGCATCATCTGGTCCGATGACCTGCCGAAGACGCGCTCGGGGAAGATCATGCGGCGGCTGCTGCGCGACATCGCCGGCGGCCGGCAGACGACCGGCGACACGACGACGCTGGAGGATTACAGCATCCTGGCAAAGCTGCGCGAAGAGGAGGAGGGTTGACCGGATTCGGAGGGCGGGGAAGCGCGTGAAACCCTGTTGAGCAAGACCATCAAGGCCGAGGGGGAGCACGAAGGGAAAGTGCAGCGCCCGCG